>VEPF01000157.1 GCA_012027055.1 Gemmatimonadota bacterium
CGCCCTGCTGCTGCCGCGGGACCTGGACGGCGAGCGGCGATGGGCCGCGGCGGTCCTGGTCGAGCGGGCCGCGGTGGGCGAATTCCGGGAGCGGGCCGCCGACCTGGGGAGCGCCCACCCGGAGCTCACCATCGCCGTGACCGGTCCCTGGCCGCCGTACGATTTCATCCGTGTCAGCCGGTAGGCGGTCATGCTGGTGGAAGTCGCGCTGCCGGTCCCGGTCCCTCGCACGTTCACTTATCTCAGCGAAAGCGGCAGCATCCCGCCTGGCATGCGGGTGCGCGTCCCGTTCTCCGGCCGCAAGCTGATCGGCTGGGTACTCGGGCCGGGCGTGGCCGGCCGGGAGCTGAACCGGCTACGCAGCGTGGAGCGCGTGCTCGACGACGAACCCTCGCTGCCGCCCGACCTGCTGGCGCTCTGCCGCTTCATCGCAGACTACTACACCACGCCCATCGGGCTGGTCGTGCGCTCTGCCCTCCCCGCCGCGCTCGCGGATGCCGGGCGCAGTGCGCCGCCAGTGCGGACCCGGCGGGTGCTGCGCATCACGCGCGAGCTGCCCAGCCTGCAGCTGCGCGACCGGGTGTTCGGCCGCGCGGCCCGCCAGCGGGCGTGCTACGAGTCGGTCGAGGCCGCGGGCGGGAGCGTGGCAGTGCGCCGGCTGGCAGAAGAGCTCGGCTTCTCGCTCCCGGTGCAGCAGGGTCTGGTCGCACGGGGCGTGGCCCGGCTGGAGGAAGAGCTGGAGGTGCGCGATCCGTTCGCGGACATCCCCGCGGCGGGGCCCGTGGCCCACGTGCCCACGCCGGCGCAGCACGCGGCGCTGGCTGAGCTCGTGCAGGCCGCGGAAGCGCGCGCGGCGCAGCCGTTCCTGCTGCTGGGCGTCACCGGTTCCGGCAAGACGCTGGTCTACATCGAGCTGCTGCGGCACGTGGTGCGCGCACAGGGCCGGAGCGCGATCGTGCTGGTGCCCGAGATCGCGCTCACGCCCCAGACCGTCGCCCGGTTCCGCGCCGAGTTCGGCGACGTGGTCGCGGTGCTGCATTCGGCGCTCTCCGATGGCGAGCGGTTCGATGCCTGGCGCGCGCGGCGGAGCGGGGCGCGGCGGATCGCGATCGGCGCGCGCGCGGCGATCTTCGCGCCGGTGCAGGACCGCGGCGCGGTCATCGTGGATGAGGAACACGAGGCCAGCTACAAGCAGTCGGAAGCGCCGCGCTACCACGCGCGCGAGCTCGCGGTGGTGCGCGCCGCCAACGCCGGCGCGGTGTGCGTGCTGGGCAGTGCCACTCCGGCGCTGGAGAGCTGGAGCAACGCGCACAACGGCAAGTACCGGCTGCTGGAGCTGCCCGCGCGCGTGGCCGGCCGGCCGTTGCCGCCCGTGGAGGTCGTGGACCTGAGGGGCGGAAAGGTCTGGGAGCAGTCGCCGGGCACGCCCGACGCGCTGGTCCCGGCGGCGGTGCGGGACCGGATCCTGGCGCCCGTGCTGGTGCGCGCGATCGCCGCGCGGCTGGATCGCGCCGAGCAGACCATCCTGCTGCTGAATCGGCGCGGCTACTCGAGCTTCGTGCAGTGCCGGAACTGCGGTCACGTCTGGCACTGCGCGGAGTGCAACGTGTCGCTCACGTACCATCGCGCGCGGCGGCGGCTGGTGTGCCACTACTGCTGCCACGATCAACCGGTACCCGAACGCTGTCCCGAGTGCGCCGCGGCCGACATCTCCCTGCGCGGGGTCGGCACCGAGCAGGTCGAGCGCGCGGTCGCGGACACGTTCCCCCAAGCGCGCATCGCCCGCATGGACGTGGACACGACCTCGGGGAAGTGGGCGCACCACCAGATCCTGGAGCGGGTCGCGAACCGCGAGCTCGACATCCTGCTCGGCACGCAGATGATCGCCAAGGGACTGGATTTCCCGGGGGTGACGCTGGTGGGAGTGGTGAACGCCGACGTGGCCATGAACCTGCCGGATTTCCGCGCCTCCGAGCGGACCTTCCAGTTGCTCACCCAGGTTGCCGGCCGCGCCGGGCGCGGTCCGGCCGGGGGCGAGGTGCTGATCCAGACGGCGTTGCCGGCGCACTATGCCATCCGTGCGGCCATCCGCCACGACTACCGGGAATTCGCGACGCGCGAGCTGGAGGAGCGGCGCGGTCCGGCCTATCCGCCCCACCAGCGCCTCGCCAATGTCGTGCTCAGCGGAACCGCGGAGCCGGCCGTGCAGGATGCGGCGCAGGCCGCCGCGGACAGCGTCCTCGAGCTGCTCGACCAGCACGCGGTGCGTACCGTGACGCTCACCGGACCGGCGCCATGTCCCATCGACCGGATCCGCGGCCGGTGGCGCTGGCATTTTCTGCTGCGCAGCACCGCCGCCGGCCCGCTCGGCGCGGTGTGCCGGCATCTGCAGCTTCGATACGAGCCGGGACCGGGCCGGGCCGAGCTGCGCATGATCGTGGACCGCGATCCGGTCAGCCTCCTCTGAGCGGGGATTTGTCCGATCCGGAACCGCTCGCGCGTTCCTGTTGAGTGTCAGGGGCTCGTTCGTTACTGTTGGATCGAGGACCTGCAGCTCGCACGGGAGGTGCGACCGCCGGCGTCGGTGAGGTCGCCGGCCAGATTGGAGGTCAGGGCCGCAACATGGGGTGTCTGGCGCTGAACGCCTCATTCGAGCCGCTAACGCTCCTGCCCCTGCGCAGGGCGTTGCGGCTCGTCATCGATGACAAGGCGGAGATCCTCGAGATCGACGAAGGCCGCGTGTTCCGCTCGGAGCGGCGGGACGTCCCCTGTCCGTCCGTGATCCGCCTCAAGCGCTTCGTGCACGTTCCCCGCAAGTTCCGGCGCCAGGTCACCAATACCTTCCTCTTTGCGCGCGACAGCTACCGCTGCCAGTACTGCGGCCGGCACCGGACCCAGCTGCGGCACCGCGAGTTCCTGACCCGGGACCACGTGGTCCCGCTCTCGCGCGGCGGCGACAACTCGTGGACGAACGTGGTCACGGCCTGCTCGCCGTGCAACAACCGCAAGGGCAGCAATCTCAGCGGGGAGGTGGGCATGCTGCCCCTGCACCAGCCGCACGAGCCCAACTACGTCGAGCTGGTCTGGGCGGTGCGACGCATCACCATGGTGCAGGCCAAGTACATCCGCATGTTCTACGGCGAGGCCGTGCTGCGCGCGCTGCAGGAAAAGGAAGGCCATCATCCCGCCGAGCTCGCGGAGCTGCCCGTACTGATGTTCTGAGGCCCGCCAGGCAGATCCGCGAACGGAGGACGCGCGCCAGCCGCGCGTCCTCTTGCTTTGGTGCCCCGCCCCGTAGCGTCCGCGGCTAGCCGCGCGTTACTTCGAGCAGGCCGAGCGGGCCGTTGAGGAGAGCATAGGCCAACGCCAGGAAGAGCACCGCCAGCACCAGCGGGAGCAGCACCGCCGCCGTGGCGCGCGCGCCAGAAGTGGCATGGGTCACACGCACGCCCACCACGGAGAGCGCGGTCATCCAGAAGAACGCCACCAGCGAGCCGACGTACGGGATGGCGGCGCAGAGCGCCGGGCTGTACGCGAAGCAGTAGACTCGGAGCGTGCGGCCGAAGCCGCGCGCCTGCGGCACGAAGGCCAGCACCAGCAGGTGCGTCATGCCGGCGGCCAGGAACAGCGAGAGCAGCAGCGTGAGCGGCGAGGTCAGGAACTCGACGAGCGGAGAACCGTGCAGCGTGCCGGGGAACATCGCGTCCAGGAAGTTGTCATCCCCGGTTGCCAGTACCACGCTCCAGAAGAGCCGGATCGCGGCGCTGACGATCCCGATCAGCAGATAGTACAGAAGTGCTGCCCCGAGGGAGAGCGTCCCGGGCAGGGCGGCGAAGAAAGCGCCCGGACGGAATACCGCAGCCCGCCAGGTTTCGGCGAGCGCATCGACTACCGGATCGCGTTCGCCCGGCGGCCAGGGAAAGGGCGGCGGTGCCTGGTCCGGCGGCGCGGGAAAGGGCAGCGGCGCCTGGTCCGGCGGCGCGGGAAAGGGCGGCGGCGCCTGGTCCGGCTCGGTAGTGCCGGGCACGCGTTCGGAATCGGAATATGTGGTCACGCCAGTGGCAGCTGAAGCCAGGATTGGACCCTGGCCAGCAGTTCGCGGCCGTCGATGGGCTTACGCACGAAATCGCTGGCACCGGCCTGCAGGGCCAGCGGGCGCACGCCCTCGAGCGCGGTCGTCGCGATGATCGGGGTCAGCCTGGTGGCGGCGTGCCGGCGCAGCGCGCAGATCGCCTCGAAGCCGTCCATTTCCGGCATCGTGATGTCCATGATGATCAGGTCCGGCGACTGCTCGAGCGCGCGGGTCAGGGCCTGTCGCCCGTCGACCGCCACGAGTACACGATAGCCGGATGCCTCCAGTAATGCACGCAGCGCGTCCCGGCTGTCGAGGTGGTCTTCGGCGATCAGGATCAGGGCGGCCCGCGCGGGTCCGGCCTCGAGTGCCGGCGGTCCCGCGGGTTTCCGAAGGTCGTTCATGCTTCAGTCGATCGGAGGACTGCGCGTGCCCACGGATACCCCGGGGGCGCAAGATCCGCGCCCCGTCCCGATCCCGCGCCGCGCCGTGCTGGACGGATCCGGGGACGTCGCCTACCTTGCGCGCATGCCGCGCGCCCGGGACAGGCGATCGATCCGCCGCGCGCAGTCGCCGCCGGGCGGCCCGGGCGGGCGGTATGCCCCAGGCATGAAGGTGTCCCCGTCATGAGCGATGCGGGGCCGGACACGGCCCTGGCCGAGACCCTGGCCGAGCGGGGCCTGCAGGTGGACGGCACGGAGTGGATTGCGCGCAGCGCGGGCCTGAGGGCAGCCGGAACGGGGAGTTTCGGTCTGGCGGCCATCGAAGCGGTGTGGTTCGTTCAGCCGGGCGGCGGGGGAGCCCGTCGGCTGGCGCTGGTGGCCCGGGGCGCATGGCTCGGGCTGTACGATGAGGAACTGGCGAGACTGCTGCGCTCGGCCGTGCCGGTCGTGCCAGCGGCGGAGCCCGGCCCCGGAGCCGGATCGGGAGTCCGCGGCGATCGGCAGTAGCAGGCCCGCACGCGCGGGCAGGACAATGGCATGGTGGGAAACCGTAAACGAATCCTGACGGGCGATCGGCCGACCGGCCGGTTGCACCTGGGCCACTGGGTGGGCAGCCTGCAGAACCGGGTGTTGCTGCAGGACGACTACGACTGTTTCTTCATCCTGGCCGACCTGCACACGCTCACCACGCGTCCCGAAAAGGAAGCGCTGGCCCAGGTGCCGGATCACATCCGGGACAGCGTGCTCGACTACCTGGCGGCCGGCATCGATCCGGAGCGCGCCAGCATCTTCGTGCAGTCCGCGGTACCGGAAACGGCCGAGCTCAACCTGCTGCTGATGATGCTGGTGTCCGTGCCCCGCCTGGAGCGGCTGCCGAGCATCAAGGACATGGCCGACGCCGCGCACCTGGACGTGCTCCCCTTCGGCCTGCTGGGCTACCCGGTGCTGCAGGCCGCGGACATCCTGCTGCCGCGGGCGCAGGTGGTACCGGTGGGCAAGGACAACGTGCCACACGTGGAGATCACCCGGGAGATCGCGCGCCGCTTCAACAACCTTTACGGCGAGGTGTTCCCGGAGCCCGAGGCGATGGTCAGCGAAGTGCCATCACTGCCGGGCATCTACGGCATGCAGAAGATGTCGAAGAGCCTGGGCAACGCCATCCTGCTCGCGGATTCGCCGGACGTGGTGCGGCAGCGGGTGATGCAGATGTACACCGATCCGAACCGGATCCGCGCGGATATCCCGGGCAACGTCGATGGCAACCCGGTGTTCATCTACCATGACGCGTTCAACCGCGACGTGGACGAGGTCAACGACCTGAAGGAGCGGTACCGTGCCGGCCGGGTCGGGGACGTGGAGGTGAAGCAGAAGCTGTTCCGCGCGATCGAGCTGGTGCTCGAGCCCATGCGGGAACGGCGGGCGCGTTTCGAATCCCGGCCGGGTATGGTCGCCGAGGTACTGGACGCCGGCAATCGGCGGGCGCGTGCGGTGGCAGCCGAGACCATGGCGCTGGTGCGCGAGGCCATGGGAATAACGTACTATCGCTGAGCGCGCGATTGCCGGATCGGCTATGTTATCCGGATCGATCGCGTGGCCGCCCCGAGAGGGCGACACGGCGAGCCGGAACCGGGAGACGTCGGAGGATGGCATGAGGACCAGTGTGCTGGTGGTTGCGCTGCTGGGATGCGCCAATGCGGGCGGCAATGCAGCCCGATCGGCGGCTGACTCCCAGCAGGTGCTGGAGCAACCGGAGGTTGCGCTCGAGTGCCGGACTCAGCCGGGCAGCCAGGCGGTGGCCGAGCGGAAGAGCCCGTTCGACTCGGCCGGGATCACGATCGGCAATCACGTGGCCCAGGTGTGCTACGGGCGGCCGGCGGTGCGCGGCCGGGTGATCTTCGCGGCGGCCGGGACGGCGCCGGCCCCGCTGGTTCCCTTCGGCAAGCTGTGGCGCACGGGCGCCAACGAACCCACCATCATCCACCTGCCGTTCGCGGCCGGGATCGCCGGCCTGGCGGTCCCGGCCGGTTCGTACGCGCTCTACACCATCCCGGGACCGGACCGCTGGACCGTGATCGTGAACCGTTCGGTCACGCAGTGGGGGCACGAGAGCCGCTACACGCCGGAGGTCGAGGCGCAGGAGGTCGGCCGGGCCCAGGTCCCCAGCGAGCGGCTCGACGGGCAGGTGGAGCTGTTCACGATCCGCTCGGAGCCGACGGCGGGCGGCGCCGACCTGATCCTGGAGTGGGATCGGACCCGCGTCCGGATCCCGGTCACGGCGACGTCCTGAGGTACAACCCGCGGGCGCCCAGCAGGGTGTCCGCCCGCCGGCAACCGCGCGCGGGGTTACCCGACGCGCGGTTTTCCGTTCGGATACCTGTCACAAGCCGCGGAGGTCGAGCGTTGTTGGGGTGACGCGCCTCCGCCAGGAGTGGAGTGGATTACGAGGGACTGTTCGCGCGGCTCTACCCGTCGCTCCAGCGCTATCTAGTGCGTTTGACGGGCGATGCGGACGTCGCCGACGACCTGGCGCAGGAGACGTTCGTCAGGCTGTTGCGGCAGGACATCCGCGAGGACGAAGTCCGTCCCTGGCTGTTCACCGTGGCCATGAACCTGGTGCGCGACCGGGCGCGCAAGACGGAGCGGCGCCAGCGGCTGCTGACGGCCGCGCCGGACCTGGTGACCCGCAGCACGCTGCCGGATGAAGCGGCCGAACGGGGGGAACGGGTAATGCGGGTGCGGGGAGTGCTGGAGCAGTTGCACGAGCGCGATCAGCAGCTGCTGCTGATGCGCGAAGAGGGATTCCGATACGAAGAGATTGCGAGGGTGATCGGGGTGGCGCCGGCGTCGGTCGGTACCCTGATCGCCCGTGCCCTGCGGCGCTTCGTAGCGTTGTACGAGGCAACTGAGGTCTTGGATGAACCACGCGGCTGAAGGATTGCTGCAGGCCTACCTGGACGGTGAAGCCACCGGGCGGGCGGCAGCAGAGATCGATGGCCACATCGCGGGCTGCGAGGAATGCCGGGCGGAGCTGGAACGAATGCGGTCCCGCAGCCTGCTGGTTTCGAGCGCCCTGAAGCGGCTCGACCAGCCCGCGCTGGAGACGGCACCGGCCCAGGCCTGGTGGCGCATGCAGGCGAGGGCTCGCAGGCCAGGGGAGCAGTTGCGGGGCCGCTTCACGATCGGTGCGCTGACCCGGGCGGCGGCGATCCTGCTGGTATGCGCGGGGACTCTGGCCGCGCTCCCGGGCTCGCCGGTGCGCAAGCTGCTGACGCGCCTGTTCGAAGATGCTGCCCCGCCCGTCCGGGTCACTCCGCCGACACCTGCCGCCACTGCCCCGTCGAAGACCGTGCCGGCCCCGGCGGCACCAGGGCGCGTCGCCCTGCCCGGGGTGACGCTGGCGCCCAGCGAGGGCCGGGTGCGGGTGCTGGTGTGGTCCGCGCAGCGCGGCGCGACCATCCGGGTGACCCTGGTCGAGGGCGACCGGGTATCGGTGGAAGCGGGCAGCGACGCGGAGGACGTGCGTTTCCGGACCGGCAGGGGCAGAATCGAGGTGATGAACCTCGGGTCGGCGGAAGCGGTGATTCGGATCCCGCGGTCGCTGCGGTCCGCGTCGCTCGACGTGGATGGCCGCCAGTGGCTGTACAAGGACGGCGACCGCCTGCGCGTCAGCGGTCCGGTCGTGGAGCAGAGCCCGGACGCCGTGGTGTTCCGGGCGAACTGATCCGGGAACCGGCCCTGGAGAGGGGACCCGCGGATTGCACCGTCGGGTCCCTTTCTGTATCTGTTGACTATGAGCACAGGTGCACTTCTCCTCGCTTTCTCCCTGGGCATGGCCGGTTCCCAACAGCAGGCCGCCGTGCCGCAGGCGCAGGGTACGGCGATCGTGTGGGGGCAGGTGCGCAGTGAGAAGACCGGGGCGCCGCTCTCCGGAGCGCTGGTGGAAGTGCGTTCGCCGGGCGGCATCACGGCGCTGAGCGCCGCCACGGACAGCAACGGCGTCTATGTGCTGCGGGGTGTACCGCACGGACGGCAGCTGGTGCGGGCGATGCACATGGACCACGCGCCGCACGAGATCGAGATCCTGGTGGTGGCGGACCGGCAGATCTACGACTTCGATCTCGAGTTGCGGCCGGTGCGGTTGCCGGTGGTGAACGCGCGCGCGGATCGGGGCGTGCCGCAGCTGGGCGACACGACGGCCATGACCGCGTCCGAGTTCAGCGCTGCCAATGCCCGCGCGATCGATGGCTCTCCGGGCATGGCCGAGCTGGGCCTGGCCGAGGCAGCCCGGGAAGTGCCCGGCTTCGAGCCGGTGGACCCATCCGACGTCCTCTTCGTCCGGGGCAGTGCCGCGGACCTCAAGCTGGTGCTGCTCAACGGGGCCCCGGTATACGCCCCATTTCACATTGGCGGTCTGATCCACACGCTAGATGTGGACGTTCTGCGCTCCGCCGCGCTGTACCTGGGCGGAGCCCCGGCCCGCTACGACGGGGGGCTTTCGTACGTCATGGACCTGGAGACGCGCTCCGGCCGCAATGCCGCGCCGCACGCGCGTTTCGGGAGTGACCTGCTAGCGGCCAACGCCTCCGTGGAAGGTCCGATCGGCCCGGGAGTTTCCTACCTGGTGAGCGGGCGGGCAGTGCACGGCTACGGAACGGATGTGTTCTTCGTGGGCCGCCTCCCTTACGGCTACGGTGACGCGCTGGCCAGGATCGACGTGGCCATCGCGGACTCGGCCTCCCTGAGCGTAAGCGGCTTCTGGAACCGGGAGAGCGTGGTCCTGGACAGCGTCATGGGTCGCGAGCAGGTGGCCGACTGGGGCAACAACGCGGGATCGGTGCGCTATCGCACCACCTACCACGGCACGGACGCCCTGCTCACGCTGGCCAGGGGCGAGTTCACCACCGGCCTCCCCCTGGGCGGGGTGCGGCCGCTGATGACCAGCGGCATCTCCGAACGGAGCCGGGCCACGGCGGATTTCGAGCGTCCGCTCGGTCCGGCCCGCATCTACTTCGGGGTATCTCATGACCGGCTCGGGTTCGAGTACCGGGCCGAAAGCCGTTCCCCCGGCGGAGACTCACTCCTGGTGCGCAGCCGCGCGGACGGCGCCGTCTCGGGGGGGTACGTGGACGGCACCCTGACGTTGCTCAACCGGCTGCGCCTGCGAGGCGGTGTGCGCGCCGATGTCTTCTCGCTCTATCCGGGGATGCGGCTCGCGCCGCGCCTGGCCGTCACCCTGCTGCTGAACAACCGGGCTTCCCTGACACTGGCGGGCGGACAATATCGCCAGTACGTGCGGCACCCGGGACGCGGGCTGGTATTCCTGGGCTCACCCATGCCGGACAGCGCGAGCGAACCGCCGCTGAACGTTGCCGAAGCCACCCACTTCATCGTGTCGCTGGGCCAGGACCTGGGCGAAGACGTTCGGCTGGGGCTGGAGGGCTACTACAAGCAATTCGCCGGACTGCCGTCTACCCAGGACGGGGCGGCGCAGGCATCCGGCGTGGACGTGTGGCTGCGCCGGGCGGAGGGCAGGCTGCGCGGTTGGGTGAGCTACTCGCTCGGCTGGGTGTGGTCGATGCGCGAGGCCAGGCCCCGGCCGCTGCAATCCTTCGCCGGGCGACACCTGGTCAGCACCGGGTTGTCCGGACCCATCCCCGGCGGCGGTGCGTTCGACGTGCGCGTGAGTTACGGGGCGGGCCTGCCCTACACCGCCATTCCAGAGGCGGAATCCAGCTCGCCGGTGTTCACGGCGGCGTTCCGGGAGGTGCCACGGTTCGACGAAGTACCCGGCCCACCCCAGGCTGCCACCGAGCCGGATCAGCCGTATCTGCGGGTGGACGCCGAACTCGAGCGCACCTGGCAGGCGAGGATCGGGACGTTCGACTTTGCGATCACGCCCTACCTCAAGGTGCTGAACGCGCTGAACCGCCGGGACGCGCTGTTCTACCGGTTCGATCGTGATGCGGGCGCGGCCGAACCGCTGGCCGGGCTACCCGTACTGCCGCTGATCGGGATGCAGTGGAGCTTCTGAGCTGACCGGCCGGCGCCACCCCCGGAACGTCAGTGGCGCGGCCTCATGGTGACGTCCTGGCGGTACTTCTCGTACGTGCCCCGGTTGATCTCGCCGGCGGCGTATTTCGCCTCGAGCACTTCCTGCGCCTGTTTCGCGAAGCTCTTCTTGCGCTCCTCGCGCGAGTGCTCGAGCCGGGCCACCAGCCAGAGTACGAACAGCAGCAGCAGGTACTCGGAGAACGGGCTGTAGGGCGCGGGCGTATCCACGAAGTCCTTGACTCTCTGCCACCACCCGTCAGCCTCGGGGATGGTTGCGGCCTGCAGCAGAGTCGCCAGGAAAGGCAGCATCGGAGTTACCTCCCGTCCACCATGGCCGCCGAAACGGATTCCGGCCGGATACAGACGTGATGGCCCCACTCGTCCTCGAACCACAACAGCCGACCATTCCGCATGCGGTGCAGGATCAGGCGCTGCAGCTGCAGCGGTGAACTGCGCCCGCGGGCGCGGATGGACAGATCGCCATCGTCGGTCCGGAGGTGCCCGGTGACGGTGGGGATCAGGAAGCGCAACGGTATGCG
>VEPF01000179.1 GCA_012027055.1 Gemmatimonadota bacterium
TTCGAGGACTCCACCACGGCGCGCCGGTTCGGCGTGAAGCTGGCCATGTACGACACCCTGGGCCGCACCAACGCCAACCTCACCTCCCGCACCGGGTACTTGAATCAACGCACGCAGAAGCTGGTCGCCCAGGGCAACGTGGTGCTGGTGCTGGGCAGCGGCCGGCAGATCGAGACCGAGGAACTGAACTACGACCCTGAGACGCACCGCATCTGGAGCGATGTGTCCACCCGCATACGTTACCCTGCCAGCGAAGGTGGAGGGGTGACCATCTCGGGGACCTTCTCCACGGACGACAAGTTCCAAAACATGGCGGGCACGGAGATGCGCGGTAAGATCCCCGGGCTGAAGCTCTGATGCGACGCCGCCTGTTCATGGTCGCCTCGTTGCTCGCCGCGCTGCCCTCGCTGGCCGCGGGCCAGGATTGCGAGGCGGTACGCTTCGGCAGGTACAACGTCAGTTTCGCCGGTCAGCCGAATGAGGTCTCCTTCTTCGAGGATGCCGAGGTCTCCTGTCCGGGTGGCAAGCGCCTGAGCGCCAGCCAGGTCATCAGCGTGAAGGCAGCCGGGCGGATCGAGCTGATCGGCAACGTCCGCTACCAGGATGCGCGGCGGGCGCTCACCGCGGGTCGGGCCGAGTACTACAAGCTCCAGCAGCACATCCATGCCACCGGCGACGTGGTGATCCGGGACCTCGAGACCGGCTCGACCGTTTTCGGCCAGGAGATCAACTACAAGCAGGCCGGCAGTGCCCGGCAGCAGGACACGCTCGAGGCCCTGCCCGCTACGGTCCGGCCCCGGGCCGTGCTGCGCGACCAGGGACCGGCGCGCACCGCGCCCGGCGACAGCGGCGCGGCAATCCACGGACGCCCCCCCCGCGGCGCCAGCACCACCGTGGTCGCGGACATGATCCAGGTCCTCGGCGATCAGCATTTCCGGGGGCTGGGAAGCGCGGTGATCACGCGCGATTCCCTTACCGCGTTCGGCGGCATCGTCGACTACGACCAGGGAATCGGCGAAATGCAGCTCACCGTGCAGGGGCGCGTCGAAGGGAGCAGCTACCAGCTGCTCGGTGACACCATCAAAGCACGGCTGGAGCAGGATACGCTCCGGGAGGTGACCGCTTTCCAGAACGGCAAGCTGACCACCCGCGACGTTACCGTGGAGGCGCCTCGCATCCGGATCGAACTGGCGCAGGGTGATGTCGAGCGCATGACGGCCGTTCGCCCTAGCTCCCGCGCTGCGGCGGTCGCGCTGCTGCCGCCCCTACCCCGCATCAGCGCCCGGGACTTCCGGCTGGCCGCGGACAGCATCGACGTGCGCGCGCCGAAGCAGCAGCTGGAAGAGGTGATCGCGATCGGTGCCGCGTTCAGCTCCACCAACGATACCGTGCCCGCGCCCCCGGGCGTCGGCGAGCTGGAGGGAACCCTGAGCACTGACTGGATGCGAGGCGATACCGTGCACGCCTTCTTCTCCGCGAATCCGCGGGCCGAAAGCGACAGCACCGCCAACAGCCGGCTGCTGGATCGGGTGGTCTCGAGTGGTGCTCCTGCCAGCTCGCTCTACCGGCGGCGGGAAACACCGGCGGCACCTCCGGCCGGGGCTGCGGCCGACAGCGCGCGGGCGACCGAGGCTCCCGAGTACTCGATCGGCTATCTGCTGGCGAAGCGGATCGAGATCACCATGGCGGACGGCGAGGTGCGGGACGTGAACGCGAGCAGCGACGTGCGGGGGATCTACCTGCAGCCCCGGTCGGCCACGGCCACCCAGGCGGCGCGAAGGAACGAGCGGTTGCCATGAGACTCGGGGAGTTCGTGCGCGCCCTGAAGCCGCAGGACGCGGCCATCGGGATCGGGCTGGTGGAGTTGATCAGGCGGGCGGACTATCGCGGCAGCATCGAACGGGGCGACTGGCTGGCCGCGGTGCGCTCCGCCTATGCGCGTGCCGAGCGGGGCGGCGAGGGCGCCATGGGCGAAGGCAGCGCGCCCGAGGAACTGGGCCGGTACGTCGATGAGCACATCCTGGAACGCCTGGCCAGCGAGCGGCTCGTCCTTACCGAGCCTCCGGGCGAGGGTTGGGAACGGGCCCGCGTCGAACCCGCGCTGTGGGCGGACCTGTGTCTCGACCGGGAAGCCGTCCTCGCGGACCTCGGCGCGGTGGTCGACAACCTGCTGATCGAACGCTACCGCCGTACGCACATCGAGCCCATCGCGCCGGGCGCCGGCATCGTGGCCGGGGGGAGCACGTTGTTCGCCCGGGGCCTGGTGAAAGTGTACCGGAAACGCCGCGTGGTCGCGGACGTGAACGTGCAGGTCGCGCAGGGCGAGATCGTCGGTCTCCTCGGGCCCAACGGTGCCGGGAAGACCACCACCTTCTACATGAACGTGGGCCTCATCGGCCCCGATGCGGGCCGGGTCTTCATCGACGACACCGAACTGACCCGGATCCCGATGTACAAACGCGCCCGGGCCGGGATCGGCTACCTGGCGCAGGAACCATCCGTGTTCCGCAAGCTCACGGTCGAGCAGAACATCCTCGCCATCCTGGAGACTCTCCCGCTGCCGCGTGCCGAGAAGCGTGCCCGGCTGGAACGGCTGCTTGACGAGCTGGGGATCAAGCACCTGCGCAAGGCGAAGGCATATTCGCTCTCGGGTGGCGAAAGGCGCCGGCTGGAAATCACCCGGGCGCTGGTCAGTGACCCGAAGTTCATGCTCCTGGACGAGCCCTTCGCCGGCATTGATCCCATTGCGGTGCACGACATCCAGCAGATCGTGGCGGAGTTGCGGCACCGGGGCATCGGAGTAATCATCACCGACCACAACGTGGAGCAGACGCTCGACATCGTGGATCGGGCCTACATCATGTATGATGGCAAGGTGCGGGTCTCCGGGACGGTGCAGGAGCTGGTCTGGAACGACGAGGTTGCGGAGATCTACCTGGGCCCGACGCTGACGGCACGGATGCGGCAGCGTTATCCCAGGCCCGACATGGTCGCGTGAGCGAACCCGAATTGGCGGCATGAGCATCAGGACCGGACTCTTCCAGGGCACGCAGCTCAGGCAGGAGATGAAGATCAATCCACGCCTGTACCAGGCGATGGATCTCCTGTACATGCCCTTGCTCGATCTGCAACAGCACATCAAGCAGGAGATGCTGAACAATCCGTTCCTCGAGCTGGAAGAACCGCAGGTCACGGAAGAAGAGACGCAGCCGGTCGAGAAGGAAAAGGAGAAGGAAAAGGACCCGGACGAGATCGACTGGGAGGAAATCCTGCTCGACGGGTTCGATGCGGGCGGCCGCCGGGCGGAGTACGAGGAGAAGGAGTACTTCGAGCCGGTGTCGGTGGAGACGCGTGACCTCTACGATCACCTGCACGACCAACTGGTGCTGCTCCGGCTCTCGCCCCGCCAGGTCCTGCTCGGGGAGGAGATCATCGGCAACATCGATGAGGACGGTTACCTCACCTGCAGCCTGGAAGACGTGATCACCGGCCTGAACGGCTGGCTGACGGACCACGGGGTGGACTGGGTGCAGGAGGAAGACGAAAGCCTGGCGCCGTTCACGCTGCCGGACGCGGAGCAACTGCTGCGGGTCATCCAGGCGTTCGATCCTCCGGGCATAGCCGCGCGCAACCTGCGCGAATGTCTGCTGCTGCAGCTGGAAGACGCCGGCCTGGAGGACACGCTCGCGTGCCGCGTGGTCCGGGATTTCTACGATCAGTTGATCAACCATCGGTGGTCCGAGATCTCGAAGGAGCTGGGGATCTCGGCGCGCGAAGTGCAGGCGGCCACGGACGCGGTGGCGAAGCTCGATCCGAAGCCGGGGCTCAAGTACGCCGCGCCGGCGGCCAACTACATCACGCCGGACCTGATCGTCGACAAGATCGATGGTGAGTATCTGGTCTTTCTGAACGACACCAGTCTGCCTCGCCTCAAGCTGTCGCGGGCCTATCGGGAGATCGCCCGGGACAAGGCGAAGTTCAAGGGCGAGAACAAGGAGTTCATCTCCAGCAAGCTGAACAGCGCCAACTGGATGATCCAGGCCATCGAGCAGCGCCGCCAGACCATGCTCAAGGTGATGAACTTCATCGTGGACCGGCAGCGGGAGTTCTTCGAGAAGGGCGTGCAGTACCTCAAGCCGCTCACGCTGCGCGAGGTCGCCGAAGTGATCAACATGCACGAGTCCACGGTCTCGCGCGTAACCAACGAGAAGTTCGTGCAGACGCCGCGCGGAGTGCTGCCGCTCAAGTTCTTCTTCTCGAGCGGGCTCTCGACCACGTCGGGCGAAGATGTGAGCGCGCGCGGCATCAAGGCCAAGATCCAGAAGCTGGTGGCGGATGAAGAGGCGCGCAAACCGCTCACGGATCAGGCCATCGTGAACATCCTGAAGGACGAAGGCATCCAGATCGCCCGGCGTACGGTGGCGAAGTATCGCGACCAGCTGGGAATCCTTTCCGCCCGGATGCGCAGGCGTGTCTGATGCAGCCGGGCTCCCGCTAACCCGCGCGACCATGTCCGACGCACCCGCAACGCTGCCGCCATTGGGAGCCACCCGCCTGAGCGGATCGGCGGCCTCGGATTTCGCAGTCATCATCCCCGCCTACAACGAGGTGGCGAACATCCCCGAGCTGGTGACGGAGCTGCGCGCCACGTTCGAGCGGCACGGGTTGGGCGGCGAAGTCATCATCGTGGATGATGGCTCGACGGACGGGACCGCGGCGGCGGCCGCGCACGCGGCCGAAGCATGGCCGCAGCTGCGGGTCGTCGGCCACCGCCGCAACTTCGGCAAGACGGAAGCCATGCTGACGGGGGCGGAGCACACGGATCGGCAGTGGCTGATCCTGTTCGACGCCGACCTGCAGCACTCGCCCGAGGAGATCCCGCGCTACCTCGAGAAGCTGGCCGAGGGCTGGGACATCGTCACCGGCCGGAAAGTCGGGGCGTACGAAAAGCGGTTCGTTTCGAGCACGTACAATCGCCTGAGTCGGCACATCTTCAGGTTGCCGGTCTCCGACACGAACTCGATGAAAGGCTTCCGTCGGCAGATCCTGGATGAAGTGCACCTGCGGCACGACTGGCACCGCTTCTTCGTGGTGCTGGCCTTCGCCCGCGGCTACAGTGCGACCGAACTGGACATCGCGCTGCATCCCCGCCGCCACGGCGAGGCGAAGTACTCCGGCAAGAGCCGGATCGTGGTCGGACTCCTGGATCTGCTTTCCGTGTGGTTCTTCCTGTTCTTCTCCCGCAAGCCGATGCTGCTCTTCGGCGTGAGCGGGTTGCTGCTCGCGGTGCTCGGCTTCCTCACTGGCCTGGCGGCCATCGGCATGCGCCTGGCGGGTCACGGCTTCCGACCCCTGCTGTACCTGGTGATCCTGCTGGAAGTGCTCGGCTTCCTGCTCTTCGGCTTCGGCTTCATCGCCGAGCTGGTCGCGCAGCAGCACGCCGAGCTGGAATCGTTCACCCGGCGCATGGCACGGCCGCAAACCGGGTCCGGAGGACCCGGGGCATGATCAGCCCCGGCCCGGCCCGGGCCCTGGTCGTGGTCGGCACGCGCCCGGAGGGGATCAAGCTCGCCCCCGTGATCGCGGCGCTGCGAGCGCGGCCGGAAGTCGAGACCCGGGTCGTGCTGACCGGACAGCACACGGATTTGCTGGACCAGGTGCTGCGCGTGTTCTCGATCACGCCCGACTGGGACCTGGGCATCATGCGCGAGGGTCAGGATCTCTACGTCGTCGCGCATGGTTGCCTGGTCGGGTTGCGCGCGGTGCACCGCGAATATCGACCGGACATCCTGCTCGTCCAGGGGGACACGGCCACCGTCTTCTTCGCGGGTCTGGTAGCCTATTTCGAGCGTGGCCGCCTGGGTCATGTCGAGGCCGGCCTCCGGAGCGGCGACAAATGGCGCCCGTTCCCGGAGGAAGCATTCCGGAAGCTGGTGGGCGTCCTCACCGATCACCATTTCGCGCCCACGCCGGGTGCCGGGGCGAACCTGCGGGCGGAAGCAGTGCCGCCGGCTGCCATCCACCTGACCGTCAACACCGTGGTGGATGCACTGCGCGCGATCGCGGAGCGCCCGCACCAGGTGCGGGAGCCGTTGCTGCAGCAGGCGCTCGGAGCGGGCCGGCGGCTGGTGCTGGTGACGGCACATCGGCGGGAATCGTTCGGGGCGCCGCTGCGCGAGGCCTTCCAGGCGCTGCGGGAGCTGGCCGACCGGCACCACGACATCGTGCTTCTCTACCCGGTGCATCCCAACCCGAACGTGCGCGTTCCGGCCGCCGAAGTGCTCGGCGGTCACGCTCGCATCCTGCTCTCGCCGCCCCTCGACTACCTCGACCTGCTGTACGCGCTTCGGCACGCCACGCTGGCCATTACCGATTCCGGCGGGATCCAGGAAGAAGCCCCCAGCTTCGGCGTGCCGACCCTGGTGCTGCGCGAGGTTACGGAGCGGCCGGAAGGGGTCGTGGCGGGCGTGGCAGAGCTGGTCGGTACCGACCGCGTCCGCATCGTCGCGGCGGCGACGCGGCTGTTGGACGATCCGTATGCGCACGCCCGCATCGCAGCACTCCCCAATCCGTACGGAGACGGGCTGGCAGGGGAGCGCATCGCCGACATCGTGGCGCATGCGCTCAGCGGCGCCCCGCGGCAGACGAAGGACTGGGAACCGGTCGGGGGAACGTGAAGATCCTGCAGCAGTGCATCTACTTTCCGCCCGAGGTCGGCGGCCTGGAAAGCCACGTCTACTACCTTTGCCGTGACCTGACGCGGCTCGGGCACGAGGTGACCATGATATCGTCGCGCTCGAAGCCCGAGGCACCGGCGCGCGAAGAGATGGAGGGCGTACAGGTCGTCCGCACATGGTTCCCGGCCAGGAACCCCGCGGGCTGGATCGTGCACACGCTGAACAGCATTCCGACCTACCTGCCGTACGCGCGGCAGGCGGATATCCTGCACGCGCAGACCTTCGCATCCGCGCCGCCGGCGATGCTTGCCAAGCGCCGGTACGGACTGCCCATGGTGCTGACGCTGCACACCTCCCATTTCCTGAGGCTCGCGCGCAAGCCGGCCTGGCAGCCGGTGCTGCGGCGCATCATCCGCGCCGCGGACTGGCTGCTCGCCGCCAGCGAAGAAATCCGGGACGTCGCACTCGGCCTCCATCCCCACCCGCGCGCGGAGGCGCTGACCAACGGCGTTGACACCGATCTGTTTCATCCGGTACCGCCGACGCTGCCGCCCACGCCGGGCGTGACGCGCATCATCGTCCCGCGCCGGCTGTTCCAGAAGAACGGTGTGGAGTACCTGATGCGGGCGCTGCCGCTGATCCGGCGCGCGCTGCCGGTCGAAGCGGTGCTGGTGGGTGACGGCCCGGAGCGGCCCCGGCTGGAAGCGCTGGCGCGAGAACTTGGTGTGAGCGAGAGCGTCCGCTTCCTCGGGACGCGGCCCAACCGGGAAATGCCCGGGCTGCTCGCTTCCGCGGCGGTGGCCGTGTTCCCCTCGTTGCTGGAGGCGACCAGCGTGGCCGCGCTGGAAGCCATGAGCTGCCGGGTGCCCGTGGCGGCTTCCCGCGTGGGCGGGCTTCCGCAGATCGTGGATGAGACTGTGGGCACGCTCTTCGAGCCGGCCGACCCGGAAGGCCTGGCTGCGGCGCTCACGGCCTTGCTGCGCCGCCCGGGATTGCAGGCCATCGGCGAACTGGCGCGCAACCGCGTGGTGACGCAGTGGAGCAGCATGCGGCTGGCACGCCGTCACGAGGAGATCTACCAGAGCCTGCGGCGAGGAACGTGATGGCCAGGACCAGGAAAGCATCGCCGGCAGGAACGACCGGCACGCCCCGCGATCGGGGAGAACGCGACCTGCCGGGCTGGGTAGTACCGGCCGGCTATCTGCTCGCGACCGTTCTGCTCTTCCACGAGGTGTTCCTGACGGGCGCATCGCTGCTGGGAACGGACAGCTTCGCCCTGAGCTACTTCGCCCGCGCTTTCTACACCGACGCAGTGCGCACGCTGCACCGGTTCCCGCTCTGGAACCCCTACATCTTCGGCGGGCTGCCGTTCATCGACGGCATGCACGGCGACATCTTCTACCCGTTCTCGCTCGCGCTCTTCTTCCTGGATGCGCGCACCATGTGGGGCTGGAAGATGGTGCTGCACATCTTCCTGGCCGGCGCGTTCATGTACCTGTGGCTGCGGCGGGGGCTGGGGCTGAGCCGGGGCGCGGCATTCATCGGCGGCCTGGTCTACATGATGGGTGCCGACCTGGTGAGCCTGGTGCTGCCCGGCGGCGATGGCAAGCTGTTCGTGTCCGCGCTCGCGCCGCTGGTATTCTGGCTGGCCGAGCGCGCCGCCGCGCACCAGCGGGTGGCGGACTTCGCGTTCTTCGCGCTCGGCATCACCCTGATCGTGCTCACGTCTCACATGCAGTTGGCGTACTTCTGCGTTTGGGGCGTGTCGCTCTACTTCATGTTCCGCCTCTGGCAGATCTGGCGGGCGCAGCGACGGGCCGGCCGGGTGGCGCGACTGGCGACGCTGTTCGCCTGCGCAGGTCTGCTCGGAGTGGGAGCGGCCGCCATCCAGTTCCTGCCGCCGCTGCAGTATCTGCGCGAGTGGTCGCAGCGCACCGAAAAGGAAAACCGCTACGAGTATGCCACCAGCTACTCCCTGCACCCGGAGGAGCTGGTCTCCCTGGCGGTGCCCGAGTACATCGGGGACAGTGTCCGGCCGGCTGCGAACGGCGGGGAGACCTACTGGGGGCGGAACCCGTTCAAGTTGAACCACGAGTATGCCGGGCTCATTCCCCTGCTGCTCCTTCCGGTGCTGCTGCTCCGCCGGCGCGAAGGGCGCACCTGGTTCTTCCTGGCGCTGGGCGGCCTGGCCCTCCTCTATGCCCTGGGCGCCACCACCCCGGTATTCCGGCTCTTCTACCTGGTACCGGGCGTGAAACTGTTCCGGGCTCCATCCATCATCATCTTTCTATACTCCCTCAGCCTGGCCACGCTGGGCGCCCTGGCAGTGGAGCGGCTGCTGGCATGGCGACGCACGGAGGAGAACGCGGCCGCCGCACGCTATTTCCTGATTGCCGCGGGTACGCTGGGTGGGCTGGCGCTGCTCGCTTCGGCAGGGGTGCTGACCAGTGCCTGGACCGCCACCATCTATCGCGGGATCGGCCCGGACAAGCAGGCTGCGCTGGCCAACAACCTGCCGAGCATCAAGCTGGGCTTCTGGATCGCCTTCGCGTTCGCGCTGCTGGTGGCCGGCTGGTGGGAGCTGCTCCGCCGGGCCGTGGTCAGCGCTGCCGGCGGCATACTGCTGCTCGCGCTGTTGGCCGCTTTGGACCTCTACCGCGTGGATCGGCCCTTCGTGGCCCAGACGGTGGCCATGAACCGCCAGGCGGGGAATGGCAGTGCGCTCTTCACGCCGGATGAGACCATCCGCTTCCTGCAGGAGCGTCGCGATGCCGGCGAGGTCTTCCGGGTCTACGACCTGGCCCCGGCGGTCGCCCAGAATCCGGGCGCACAGACCTACGAGACGAACGCGCTGGCGGTCCACGGTATCGAACAGGTGGGCGGGCATCACGGGAACGAGATGGCCCGCTACAAGTCCCTGGTAGGCGACGACAACGCGCTGGCAGTGCTCCAGACCAATCTGCGGCTTGGTGATCTGCTGAACGCCGTGTACCTGATCAGTCCCCAGCGCCTGCAGGTGGAAGGATTGCAGGAGGTCTTCGCCGGCAGCCGGTCGGCGGTGTATCGCAACCCGAAAGCGCTGCCGCGCGCGTTCCTGGTCGGGCAGGTCGAGGTGCTGGATGGGCCCCCGGCACGGGAGCGGATGCTCGCGGAGGCCTTCGATCCGCGGCAGACCGCAATCGTCGCGAAACCCCTGCCTGTCGGCGCGGACCCCCAGGCGGGAGCGCGCGGCACGGTCACCTGGGAGGCACGCGAGCACGAGCGCAGCCGCCTGCGCGTGAGCGCAGACCGTCCGGCGCTGCTCGTAGTGACGGACAACTACTACCCGGCTTGGAAGGCGAGACTGGACGGCAGGGAAGTGCCCGTGCAGATCGCAGATTACGCCTTCCGCGGAGTAGCCGTGGGGGCAGGCGAACACACCGTGGAGTTCTACTTCGACGCCGGCTACCTCCGGAATGCGTCCCTCACCTCCGCGGGGCTGCTCCTAGTGCTCCTGGCCATCGGGGTGGGGGGCATGGTGCGGGACCGGCGGCAGCGGGCAGCATGACCAGGACCGGTGTCACCGCCTACGACGTCGCGGCCCATTACAACGACGCGTACTTCGCCGACCTGGCGGCCCGTTACCGCACCCGCAACCGGTTTGCGCGCCGGCGCATTGCCAACGTGTTGTCGCTGCTGCCGCGGGAGTTGGCCGGGTTGCGGCTGCTCGACCTGGGCTGCGGGATGGGCACCTTTGCGATCGAGACCGCTCGCCGTGGTGCGGTGGCCACCGGAATAGACCCCGCTCCCGCGGCCGTGAGTGCGGCGGCCCGCGTGGCGGCCGCGGAGCATTCCCCGGCGACCTTCGTGCGAGCGGACGCCGCCGCCCTGCCCGTGGCCGCGGCCACCTGTGACGTCGTGCTGGCCGCCGACGTGACCGAGCACCTGGACGACGAGACGCTCGGGTGCATCCTGCGGGAAGCCCTGCGGGCGCTCCGGACGGGTGGTACCCTCGTGCTCTACACCCCGGAGCAGGCGCACCTCTTCGAGCGGCTGCGGGAGCACGGCATGCTGCAGCCGGACGCGTCGCACATCGGAGTACGATCCGCCGGTGAGCTGGGCAGGGCCGCGACCCGCCAGGGATTCCGGGTGCTGCGGATCGTGTACCTGCCCTCACATCTCCCGGGCTGGAACCTGCTGGAGCGCGGCCTCGCCCGCTGGGTACCGCTGCTGCGGCGCCGTATCGGACTGGTCGCGGAGAAGCCGTGACCGGACGGGGCCGATGGTTGTGG
>VEPF01000007.1 GCA_012027055.1 Gemmatimonadota bacterium
GGCGTCACGGCCAGCAGCAGCACGTCATTCACATCCCCGGCCAGCACGCCACCCTGGATCGCCGCCCCGATCGCCACCACCTCGTCCGGGTTCACGCCCTTGTGCGGCTCTTTCCCGAAGAACTCCTTCACGATCTGCTGCACCTTCGGGATCCGGGTCGAGCCGCCTACCAGGATCACCTCATCCACCTGTTCCGGCGTGAGCCCCGCGTCTTTCAGCGCCTGCTGCATCGGCGGCATGGTGCGCCGGAACAGCTCATCCAGCAGCTGCTCCAGCTTGGCCCGCGTCAGCGACATGTTCAAGTGCTTCGGGCCTTCCTGCGTCGCCGTGATGAACGGCAGGTTGATGTCCGTGGTCTGCGTGGTGGACAGCTCCATCTTGGCCTTCTCGGCCGCTTCCTTCAGGCGCTGCAACGCCATCGCATCCCGGGACAGATCGATCCCCTGGTCCCGCTTGAACTCCTCGATCAGCCAGTCGATGATCTTCTGGTCGAAGTCGTCACCGCCGAGGTGCGTGTCGCCGTTCGTGGCCTTCACCTCGAAGACCCCGTCTCCGAGCTCCAGGATCGAGATGTCGTAGGTGCCGCCTCCCAGGTCGTACACCGCGATGGTCTCGTCCTTCTTCTTGTCCAGGCCGTACGCCAGCGCCGCCGCGGTCGGCTCGTTGATGATCCGCAGCACTTCCAGCCCCGAGATCCGGCCCGCGTCCTTGGTCGCCTGGCGCTGCGAGTCGTTGAAGTACGCCGGCACCGTCACCACCGCCTGCCGCACTTCCTGGCCCAGGTATTCCTCCGCCGTCTGCTTCATCTTCTGCAGGATCATCGCCGAGATCTCCGGGGGCGTGAACGCCTTGTCCACGTTCGGGATCTTCACCTCGACGCGGTTCTGCGCGTCACCGCGAATGTCGTACGGCACCCGCACCTTCTCGGTCTCCACCTCGTTGGCCTTCCGGCCCATGAAGCGCTTGATGGAGAACACCGTGTTGCGCGGGTTGGTGATCGCCTGACGCCGGGCTACCTGGCCCACCAGCCGTTCGCCGTCCTTCGTGAACGCCACCACCGACGGTGTGGTCCGGCCACCTTCGGCGTTGGGAATCACCACCGGATCGCCGCCTTCCATGACTGCGACCACCGAGTTGGTAGTCCCCAGGTCGATTCCGATTACCTTGCCCATCTGCTCTCCTCGCGTGAGAAATCGGCCGGTTCAGCCCCGGCGCGGTGGTGATTGTGCGCTCGAACGCAGCCGCCCGGAGGCGGCGCGCCCCAAACCTGCCGGCGCCGGCCCGGCGCGGTGGTGATTGTGCGCCCGAGCGCAGCCGCCCGGAGGCGGCGCGCCCCAACCTGCCAGCGCCGGCCCGTTACCGGGTCGCACTTCCTGCCTGCAACGCGCGCGCCTGCCGTTCATGCCATAACGGCGCGAAAGGCGGCCCCTGACGCGTCGCTACGGCAGGACCGCCGGCGGCCCGCCGTGGGCGCGCAAGGGCCGCTGGCGCGGAATGGACGCTGCACGGGGCGGTGCATAGCTTTCGCCCCCGACCGGATCGCGAGGTAGCCGGCTTGTTCCCGTTGCGCGACGAGAATCCCACGCTGCTGGTACCGTTCGTCACGATCGGCCTGATCGTGGTCAACGTGGGTGTGTGGCTGTACGTGCAGGGCGGGGGCACGGCGCCGGACGAGCTGCGGCAGACGGTATGCACGTTCGGGATGATTCCTGCGGAGATCACGGGTTTGACTGGCGGTTATCCCGGGATCGACCTGGGGCCGGGGGGGCCGTCCTGCAGGTTCGGGGGTCTGACCTGGCAGACGGCTCTGCCCAGCATGTTCCTGCACGGCGGCTGGGTGCATCTGATCTCGAACATGTGGTTCCTCTGGCTGTTCGGGAACAACATCGAAGACAGCATGGGGCATCTGCGCTTTCTCGGGTTCTACCTGCTGGCGGGCCTGGCGGCTGCGGCCGCGCACACGCTGTCCAATCCCGGGAGCATGGTGCCGACCGTCGGAGCCTCGGGCGCGATCAGCGGCATCATGGGTGCCTACCTGGTGCTCTACCCGCGCATCCGCATCCAGACCCTGATCTTCGTATTCATCTTCATCCGCGTGGCCACGGTGCCCGCGTGGGTGGTCCTGATCCTGTGGTTCGCGACGCAGGTGCTTTCCGGGTACACCGACGCGGTGACCCGATCCGGCGTCGCGTTCTGGGCACACATCGGAGGATTCCTTGCCGGAGTGGCGTTGGTGAAGCTGTTCGTGAACCAGGCCCTGGTGCGGGCGCGAAGCGCGCGTGTCACCGCGATCTGAGACACCCCCGGCACACGCACGAACGTCTGGCGAGAGGCAGGTGGAGACGTGGAGGCTCGGATGACGACACCCGATCCCGTACGTGTGGCAGCCGACTTGCGCGCGCGCCTGGGAGCGCCGCGCCTGGGCCTGATCCTGGGCTCGGGGCTGGGCGCGCTGGCGGACGAATTCTCTGCAGCCGTACGGGTGCCGTACGACGAGATACCGGGTTTCTCGACGGCCAGTGTGGCCGGCCATGCCGGGGCGCTGGTGAGTGGCACGCTGGAGGGGGTATCGTGCGTTGCGCTCCAGGGCCGGGCACACCTGTACGAGGGACATCGGGCGGATGAGGTGGCGTTCCCGGCCCGGGTGCTGATCGCCCTGGGAGTGCGGGGGCTGATCGTCACCAATGCGGCGGGCGGCATCAATCCCCGCTTCCGGCCGGGCGATCTGATGCTGATCGACGATCACATCAACTTCCTGTGGCAGAACCCCCTGATCGGGCCGGTGCGGGACGGTGAGCAGAGGTTCCCCGACATGTCCCGGCCGTATGACCGCGACTGGCAGCAGCTGGCCGAGCGTTGCGCCCTGGACGAGAAGGTCCGGCTGGTGCGCGGGGTGTACATTGCGGTGCTCGGACCGTCCTACGAGACCCGGGCGGAGATCGGCATGTTCCGCCGCGTCGGGGCCGACGCGGTCGGCATGAGCACCGTGCCCGAGGTCCTGGTAGCCCGCACCGCGGGGGTGCGCGTGCTCGGCGTTTCGCTGATCACCAACCCCGCCGCCGATCTGTCTCCCACCCCGCTCGACCACGCGGAGGTGATCGCAGCCGGTGAAGCGGCCCGGTTGGACTTCTCGCGCCTGCTGCGGCGCATCATCCGGGAGGCGGCACCGGAGCTGGTTTGAACCGCCGGAGGCTGGCGTATGTCGCTGATCGGCCTCCGGCCGGAGCGCTTGCTCCGGCCGGAGCGCCATCCCCACATTCCCCTCCGCCCCCGAGCCCTACCTGTCGTTCGCGCGACGCGCAATCCGGGCCGGTTGAACCGGCGAGGAGTGGAGGACGCGATGAGAGCAATGACCGGCAGCCTGCTGCTGACAGCCGGCCTTGCGTCGATCCTGGTTGCCTGCACCGATCGCCGTCCCCCTGTGGACACGGCGACCGTGGCCGTGCCGGGCGGCACCCTGGTGATCGGCGGGCCCGCCGATCTGCGGGAGGCCAACAGCCTCGTCGCGAACGAGAAATACACCCAGGAAGTCAACCGCTACCTGCTGTTCCTGCCGCTGCTGCACTATGGCCCGAACCTGGAATTCCAGCCGGCGCTGGCCAGCAGCTGGGAGCTGAACGGAGATACCGCCGCTGTCTTCCACCTGCGCGGCGACGCGCCCTGGGGAGACGGCACGCCGACCCGGGCGCGCGACGTCGTCTTCACGTACCGCCGTGCAGCCGATCCGCAGACGGGCTACCCGAACGCCGACTACTTCGCGGCGTGGACGGGTGTCGACGAGGTGGATTCGCTGACGGTTCGGGCGCACTTCCGGCCGCATCAGGAGCCGCTCGCGGGTGTCCCGTTCCTGCCCATCATGCCGGCGCATCTGCTGGACTCGATTCCGCCAGCGCGGCTGGCGCAGGCGGCGTTCAATCATCACCCGGTCGGCAACGGGCCGTTCCGCTTCGTGGAGTATCGTGCCAACGCCCGCTGGGTGTTCGAGGCCAGTCCCGATTTCGCGCCTTCGCTGGGCGGGCGGCCGCTGCTGGACCGAATAGTCTGGCGGGTAATCCCCGATGCCACGGCGCAGGCGGCGGAGCTGCGGACCGGCAATCTCGACCTCGCCCTGGCCGTCGATCCGCCGCAGTTCGCGGCGCTGGATTCGCTGCCGGATATCCGGGGCGTGGTAAAAGTCTCGCGCCAGTACGGGCTGATCGGCTGGAACCATCGGCGGCCACCCCTCGGGGACGCCCGCGTCCGGCGCGCGCTCAGCTTCGCGATCGACCGGGGCGAGATCCTGCAGGTCCTGCGCGCGGGCTACGGGCAGCTGGCAGTCGGTCCGATCGGTCCGTACCACTGGGCCTACGACTCGACCGTCCCACCCCTGCCGTACAGCCCGGATTCCGCCCGGCTGCTGCTCGCCGAGGCGGCCATCACCGACCGCAACGGCGATGGTCGGCTCGAGCTCGCGGATGGACGCCCATTCCGGATCGAACTGGAGTTCCCGGGCGGCAGCGCCATCAACCGGGACGTGGCCCAGGTGATCGCCGCCGACCTGCAGGAGCTCGGCGTCCGACTCGAGCAGCGCCCGGTCGACTACAGCGCCATGATCCAGCGCGTGATCTCGCCGGAACGCAACTTCGATGCTTTCCTCACTTCCTTCGAAAGCGATTTCCGGATCAATCTGCGCGACTTGTTCCACAGCGCCGCGCTCGCCGGGCCGTACCAGTTCGCTGGCTACCGCAATCCGCGGGTGGACACCCTGATCGACCTGACCTCCCGCACCTTGCCCCGGGCCGAAGCCAGGCCGCTGTACGCGGAGCTGCAGCGGATCCTGCGAGCCGACCAGCCGTGGGGGTTTCTGTACTATGCGCCCGAGCTGGTACTCGTGTCGGAGCGCGCCCACGGGGTGGACATGGACGTGCGCGGTGTGCTGGTCAACGCCGGTCGCTGGTGGCTTGCCGGCGGGGGCAGCGTCGCTACGGCAGGACCGGCGGCACCAGGTGATTCAGCGGGCCGTGTCCGCGGCCCAGGCCTGGAGCCTCCGCGCTAGCGCGGTGCACGTAATCCCGCGCGCTCTCCACCGCGGCCACCAGCATCGCCCCGCGCGCCAACCCCGCGGCGATCGCGGCCGAGAGGGTGCACCCAGTCCCGTGCGTGCTGCTGGTTGCGATGCGTCCATGGGGATAGGCCAGCAGCTGCTCGCCGACGCACAGCACGTCCACCATCGCCTCGCTCGCCAGGTGTCCGCCCTTGACCAGCGCGGCGCGTGCTCCCAAGTCCACGAGCTGCCGGGCCGCCCGCTCCATCTCCGCCACGGTGCGCACCGGCGCTCCCGTGAGTAGCGCCGCCTCGTCGAGGTTGGGCGTCACCAGGGCAGCCAGCGGCACCAGCCGCTCCAGCAGTGCCTGCTCAGCGCCACGATCCAGCAGTCGGTCGCCGCTGGTGGCGACCATCACCGGGTCCAGGACGTAGGCCAACCCGGGTTGCTCGCCAAGCGTCTCGGCCACCGCCGCGATCACCCCTGCGCTCGCGAGCATGCCGGTCTTGCAGGCGGCCGGTCGCAGGTCGTCCACCACCGCCATGATCTGCGCTCGGACCAGGGCCGGCGGCAGCGCCAGCCAGTCGCTCACACCAAGGGTGTTCTGCACGGTGATGGCTGTGAGCGCACTCGTGCCGAACACGCCGTAGGCGTGGAAGGTCTTGAGGTCCGCCTGGATTCCGGCCCCGCCGCCACTGTCACTGCCAGCGATGGTGAGGGCCACGGGCATGTTCCGGGTCTTCACGTCGCGATTCCTGTCGGTTGTTCGGGCGGCGCAACCTACTTCCGCGGCCCTCTCCGAGCCAAGCCCATGGCCGTTCGAGGCGTGTGCGGCAGCGCTCGTTTTCCGGCGTCCCGGGTTCCGGCTGCGCGCGCCTCGCCGCGACAGGCCGTCGGTCGCACTCCTCCCGGCATGCCCGGGAACGTATGTTGAATGGGCAAATCACATTCCATGTCGAAACTGCCGCTGAGCCAGACCCAGGCCAGGCGCCTGCGCACCTTGCGCAACCGGCGTCAGCGCGAGGAATCCGGGCTGTTCCTCGCGGAGGGAATTCGTGTCGTCGAGGACCTGTTGTCGGCGCCGGTCGCGGTCAGGTCGGTGGTCGTCGCGCCTTCCCTGGAGGACACCCTGCGGGGGCACGAATTGCTGGCCCGGATACCCCCTGAAATACCCGTGTACCAGACCAGCGAAGCCGGCCTTCGGGAACTGGCCGAGACGGAAACGCCGCAGGGGATCGTGGTTGTAGGGGAGATCCCGGCGCACGCCTTGCCGGCAGCGCTTCCGCCGCAGGCGGTGGTGGTGGTGCTGGATGGAGTGCAGGACCCGGGTAACCTGGGCACGCTGGTGCGGGGAGCGGACGCATTCGGAATGCAGGCGGTGGTTGCCTTGCCTGGTACAACCGATTTCTGGAACGGCAAGACCATCCGCTCCGCGGCGGGGGCGTGCTTCCGGGTGCCCCTGGTGCGGTCTACCGTATCGGAGCTGGCCGGCTGGGCGACGGCGCTCGACGTGACGGTCTGGGGGGCGGCCGTCGGGGGCGCGGATGTCGCGGCGCTCCGGGTCCCATCCCGGCTGGCCATCATGCTCGGCAACGAGGGCGCGGGCATCGGCCCAGAGGTCGGCTCGCTCGTAAGCAAGCAGGTCGGCATTCCGATCCCCGGGGCGGCCGAATCCCTGAACGTGGCCATGGCCGGGACGGTGCTCATGTACCTGCTGACCAGGGCGACGCCATGATGCTGCTTCCCGACTGGTACTTCGTCATCGTGGCCGGTCTGTTCGGCGCCGCCCTTGGATCGTTCCTCAACGTCTGTGTCTATCGCTGGCCGGCGGACCTGTCAGTGATCAGCCCGCGCTCGCGCTGCGGAGGCTGCGGCCAGCCCATTGCATGGTACGACAACATTCCCGTGCTCAGCTGGCTCGCGCTGCGGGCCCGGTGCCGCCATTGTGGTTCCCGCATCTCCCCGCAGTATCCGCTGGTGGAGCTGGGAGTGGCGGGGCTTTGGGCGATCGCGGCCTGGCAGGCGGGATCGCTGCTCGAGGCCGTGCGAGTCGCGAGCTTCCTGACCATTCTGCTCGGCATCGCGCTCACGGATGCCCGGGACATGGTTATCCCCGACCAGTTCACGATTCCCGGAACGGCCCTGGGCATTTGCTTCGCCGCATTCCCGGGCGCTCCTTCAGTCCTCACCGGGGCGGGCGGTGCAGTCCTGGGATACCTGCTGCTCTGGGCCGTCAAGTTGGCGGCCGAGAAGGCGCTCGGTAAGCCGGCCCTGGGCGTTGGGGACATCCACATGATGGCCCTGGTGGGGGCCTTCACCGGTCCGCTCGGCGTGCTGCTAACGCTGCTGATCGGCTCGGTGCTCGGCCTGGTGCTGGGCGTGCCCGCCATGTGGGTGAGAGGACGCCTCGCTCCCCTGCAGACCTACCTGCCTCTGGGTCTCTTCCTGGCTCTCGGCGCGGCCGTGACCGTCATCTGGGGTCCCGCGCTCGTCGGCTGGTATGTCCGGACGATGCTCTGACCGACGTCGATCCGCGGCCGCTCAGGGACGGCTGCGGAAGCGCTCGATCCCGAACGGCATCAGCAGTTCGTGGCGGGTGCCCTCCAGGAGCAGGTCGGCCAGGGTCTGCGCGGTCACCGGCGCGAGCAGGATGCCGCTCCGCAGATGCCCGCTCGCGTAACACAGGCCTTCCAGGTCCGGATCCGGCCCGATGATGGGTAGCTGGTCGGGGGTACCGGGCCGAAAACCCGCCCAGGTTTCGACCAGGGGCAGGTCCGCCAGGGTCGGCACCAGGGCCGTCGCGCTCTCGATCAGCCACCTCACGCCGCGCGGGGTCGGACCAGTCCGGAACCCCACTTCTTCCACCGTCGAGCCGACCAGGATGCGTCCATCCTCGCGCGGGATGAGGTGTGCCCCCCGGCCATGCACCACCCGGCTGATCGGAGTGCGGCCGCTCCGGCCGTTTATCCGGGCGCGGCCGTCGATCGCGAGCATCTGGCCTTTGACCGGAAAGATGGGCAGCGCCTGCGGGATGCCTTCGATGTCTCCGCTCCAGGATCCGGCCGCGATCACCACCTGTCGGGCCGGCAGCACCTGACCCGAGCTGAGCCGCACCCCCGTAACCCTGCCGCCCGCGGCGGCAATGCCGGCCGTGGGCGTCCCGGTGCGGATCACGGCGCCCGCGCGAGCGGCCGCGGCGGCGAGGGCCTGCGCCAGCAGCCGGTTGTTCACGCGGTGATCGCGGCCCACCAGCAGGGCGCACTCGATTCCTTCGGCCAGTTCCGGCTCCAGCTCCCGGGCCGCCTCGGGTGCCACCAGGTTCGCCTGCAGCCTGGCCGCGAACGGTCCCGCCGCGAGCCGCCGCAGGTTCTCGGCTTCGGCAGCCGTGTAGGCCACGTGCAGCTTGCCGTTGGTCCGGTACTCGACATCGATCCCGGTCTGCTCCCGCAATGCGTGCACGAAGCCTGCGTAGCGATCCAGGCTCTCCTCCGCCAGCTCGACCAGGCGCCCGTCCGTGGCGGCTTCGCCGAACGGCGAGAGCATACCGGCCGCCGCCCACGTCGCGCGCCGCCCGGGCGAGTCCCGCTCCACCACCAGCACACCGGCCCCGCGGCGCGCCAGCTCGTGCGCCAGCGACGTGCCGATCACGCCCGCTCCGATGATGGCGACGTCGATCGCGTCACTCACCGCTCACCTCCGGTGTCGTCGCTTCGGCCAGGAAGGCACGCGCCAGTGCCACATAATGAGCCACGCCCTCCCGTACCAACCGCGCGGACTCGCCGGTCACCTGCTTCCGGATGGTGGCGGGAGCCCCGGCCACGAGCACTCCGGCCGGCACCTGCATGTTCTCGGGCACCACGCTGCCGGCCGCCACCAAGGCGCCGGCGCCGATCGCGGCCCCCGGCAGGATCACCGCCTTCATGCCGACCAGCGCCCCAGCGGCGATCGTGCAGCTCTCCAAGCAGGCGCCATGCCCGATGGTCGCGTCGCTGCCTACGATCGTCGGCCCGCGGGCACTGACGTGCAACACGCAGTTGTCCTGGATGCTGGTACGGGCCCCGATGCGGATGCCATGTTCCGGGTCATCCGCACGCAGCACTGCGCCGAACCAGATGCTCGCCGCTTCGCCCACCTCCACCTCCCCGATCAGGACTGCGGTCGGGGCAATGAAGGCGGATGGATGCACGCGCGGACGACGCCCACCGAAGGGAACCAGCTGGCTGCTCGCAGTCATGCGGGGTACGAGTGCGCGCGGTGTCAGTCGCGGGGCGGATCGACCGCGGCCGGCGTCTGCCCCGCGACCGGAGCGCTCTCCGGCACCGGGACCACTCGCCTCAGGCGGGCACGCAGCACTTGGGTGTCGCTGGCATCCAGCACTTCGATGGTAACCCCCTCGCGCTCGATCGATTCGCCGCTCTCCGGCACCCGCCCGAACTCCTCCAGCAGATAGCCGTTGAGGGAACGGTGCTCCAGTTGCGGGAAAGCCGTGTTGCAGATGTGGTTGACCTCGCGCAGGTCGGCGTCGCCGAGAGCCAGCACCTCGGTCCGGGAGACCCGCACGATCAGGTCCTCGGCCACGTCCGTTTCATCCACGATCTCGCCCACCAGTTCTTCGATCACGTCCTCCAGAGTGACAATCCCGTCCGTGCCACCGTATTCGTCCACCACCACGGCCATGTGGATCCGCCGATTCTGGAAGTCGCGCAAGAGCTTGGCCAGCGGCACCGAGCCCGGCACTAGCAACGGCTCGCGCGCCAGCGCCCGGAGGGGCACGTCCCGCTGGCCCCGCACCAGCGCCTGATAAGCGTCCCGGACGTACAGCACGCCCGTGATGTTGTCGATCGTCTCGCCGAACACCGGCACTCGCGAGTAACGCACCGTGCCGAGCTCGGAAACGATCGCGGACAGCGGCAGCGCGTCGCTCCACGCGAAGATGTCCACGCGCGGCGTCATGATCTCCCAGGTCTTCGTGTCATCCAGCCGGAAGGCCCGCTCGATCAGTTCGCGCTCATGCTCCTCGATACCGCCTTGCGTCCGGCCCAGCGCCGTCAACTGGCGGATCTCCGTCTCGGTGATCGTCGAGATGGCACGCTCCTGCCCATCGGCGCGAAAGTTCGCCAACCGCGCCAGCACCGCCAGGAACGGACCCAGGACCCGCGTCAGTAGCAGGATGCCGGGCGCCACCCGCAGGGCGAAGCTCACTCCCTGATTGGCGACGATCCCGAGCGGCACCAGTTCGCCCAGATACAGCACCAGCAGCGTCACCGCGCCCACCACCAGCGCCAGACCCACGGCCTCGAAATACTGGAGCACGAGTAATGCGGCCAGCGCGCCGGCGCTCACGTCCGCGAGCGCATCCAGGAGCCGCAGCAGCACCATCGTGCGATCCGGCCGCTGGCGTAATTGCGCGAGCGCGAACGCGCCCGGCGTGCCCTCTTCCGCCAACGCCCGTGCCCGCGATTCGCCGGGCATGAACACGGCTGCTTCCGCCGCGCTCAAGAGCGCTGAAAGCAGGGTGGCCTGGACCAGCGCCGCGATCAGCAGGGCCATGGCCTGGCAGGTTGCTGAGTGGGAAAGCCGCTACTTCGGCTTTTGTCCATGATCGGCTCGGTTCGAGCACCTGGTCGAGGACAGCCCGGCCGGCGGCTCCCCATCGGAAGCTCGCCGGAGCCGGCGTGCCACGGACGCAACCACACGTGCACCTTGCCGGCCGGCACCGCACGACCGGCTTGCGCCGGGCAGCGCCCTCGGTCCGGGATCAAGGTACTGCGTTGCGCCCGGTCCCGCTTCCCGACCGCCTCGCCTGTGTCCGCGCCCGACCCAGTCCGACTTCGCGCCAGCCAGCTGATGGGGGTGCGATCTGCTCCGCTCCCGACGGTCCGAAGTGGGGGCC
>VEPF01000062.1 GCA_012027055.1 Gemmatimonadota bacterium
GGTGCCGCTGGGCAACATCTCCATCCCGGTCGCGGTACTGGCCGGCCTGGTCAAGCTGAGCTGAACGGAGGTCGGGACGATCGGTATGGAGCTCAACGCAAGAATCCCCGCCGGGCCGCTCGCGGAGAAGTGGGACCAGCACCGCTTCGATCTGAAGCTGGTGAATCCGGCCAACAAGCGGAAATACGAGATCATCGTGGTGGGCTCGGGGCTGGCCGGCGCCTCGGCGGCGGCCACGCTCTCCGAGCTGGGCTACCGCGTCAAGTGCTTCTGCTACCAGGCCTCGCCGCGCCGGGCCCACAGCATCGCCGCCCAGGGCGGCATCAACGCCGCCAAGAACTACCAGGCCGACGGCGACAGCGTGTACCGGCTGTTCTACGACACCGTGAAGGGCGGTGACTTCCGGGCCCGGGAAGCCAACGTGTACCGGCTGGCGCAGCTGAGCGTGGCGATCATCGACCACTGCGTCGCGCAGGGCGTACCCTTCGCCCGGGAATACGGCGGCTACCTGGCGAACCGCTCGTTCGGGGGCGCGCTGGTCTCGCGCACGTTCTATGCGCGCGGCCAGACCGGCCAGCAGCTGCTGCTGGGTGCCTACCAGCAGCTGGCGAAGGAGATCCAGGCGGGCGGCGATCAGATGTACACGCGACACGAAATGCTGGACCTGGAGGTGGTGAATGGGGTTGCGCGAGGCATCATCTCCAGGGACCTGATCACCGGCCGGGTGGAGGCGTTCTCGGCGGACGCGGTGGTGCTCGGTACGGGCGGCTACGCCAACGCCTTCTTCCTGTCCACGAATGCCAAGGGCTGCAACGTCACCGCGATCTGGCGGGCGCACAAGAAAGGCGCGGGCTTCGCGAACCCGTGCTACACCCAGATCCATCCCACCTGCCTGCCGCCCGAGGGGGACTACCAGTCCAAGCTCACGCTGATGAGCGAGTCGCTGCGCAACGCCGGGCGGGTGTGGGTACCGGTCAGGGCCGGCGACCAGCGCTCGCCGACCGACATCCCCGAGGCGGAGCGCGACTACTACCTCGAGCGCTACTACCCGAGCTACGGCAACCTGGCGCCCCGCGACATCTCCTCCCGCCGCGCCAAGGAGATGGTGGATCAGGGCAGGGGCGTGGGCGCGAGCGGCGTGGGCGTGTACCTGGACTTCCGCGATGCCATCCAGCGGCTGGGCAAGTCGGTGATCGAGGAGCGCTACGGCAACCTCTTCGACATGTACCAGAACATCACGGGCGAGGACCCCTACCAGGTGCCCATGCGGATCTACCCGGCGCCGCACTACACCATGGGTGGCCTCTGGGTGGACTACAACCTGATGAGCACCATCCCGGGCCTGCACGTGATCGGCGAAGCCAACTTCTCGGACCACGGCGCCAACCGGCTGGGGGCCAGCGCGCTCATGCAGGGGTTGGCGGACGGCTATTTCATCCTGCCGGTGACCATCGGCGACTACCTGGCGAAGAACAAACAGGCGCGGCTCGATCCCGGCCATGCGGCTTTCCAGGATGCGATCCGCGCGGTGAACGAGCGCGCCAGCCGGCTGCTGGAGGCCCGCGGCACGCGCACGGTCCAGGATTTCCACCGCGAGCTGGGCCGGCTGCTGTGGGAGTATTGCGGCATGGAGCGTACCGAAGCCGGGCTGAAGCATGCCCTCGAGCGCATCCCCGTGTTGCGCGAGGAATTCTGGCGCAACGTGCGGGTGCCTGGTTCCGGCGCGGAGTTCAACCAGCAGCTCGAGTACGCCGGCCGGGTCGCCGATTTCATGGAGTTCGCGGAGCTGATGTGCGTCGACGCGCTCGACCGCGACGAGTCCTGCGGCGGCCATTTCCGGGCCGAGCACCAGACCCCCGACGGCGAGGCCCAGCGCGATGACGAGCGCTTCGCCCACGTCTCGGTCTGGGAGTTCACGGCGGTCGGCTCGGCGCCGAAGAAGCACCAGGAAGAGCTCACGTTCGAGTACGTGCCGCTCGCCCAGAGGAGCTACAAGTAGAGCCTATGAACCTCACTCTCCACGTGTGGCGGCAGAATGGTGCCGCCCAGCCCGGTCGCTTCGAGACCTACGCCGCGGAAGGCGTGAGCGAGCACATGTCCTTCCTCGAACTGCTCGACGTGATCAACGAGCAGCTGATCGCCGAAGGCCAGGCGCCGATCGCCTTCGATCATGACTGCCGGGAGGGGATCTGCGGCATGTGCGGCTTCATGATCAACGGCGAGCCGCACGGGCCGAAGCTGGCCACCACCGTGTGCCAGCTGCACATGCGCAACTACCGCGATGGCGACGAGATCTGGCTCGAGCCGTGGCGCGCCCGGGCTTTCCCCGTCATCCGCGATCTGGCGGTGAACCGCAGCGCGTTCGACCGGATCATCGCGGCGGGCGGCTATACCACCACGCGCACCGGAGTGGCGCCCGACGCGCACGCGGTGCTGGTGCCGAAGGATGCCGCCGAGCTGGCCATGGACGCCGCCGAGTGCATCGCCTGCGGGGCTTGCGTCGCTGCCTGTCCGAACGCGTCCGCCATGCTCTTCACGGCGGCCAAGGTCTCGCACCTGGGCTACCTGCCCCAGGGCCAGCCGGAGCGCTACCAGCGGGTCGCGGCCATGGTGGCCCAGCACGACGCCGAGGGCTTCGGGCACTGCACCAACCACGGCGCCTGCCAGACCGCCTGTCCCAAGGAGATCAAGGTGGACTACATCGCGCGCTTGAACCGCGACCTGCGCGTGGCCCGCTTCCGCGCGGAGGGCAGCCTGGACTGAGCGAAGCGGAACTCGGTTGACGAAAGGGTGGGGCGGCGGCCTCGCCCTTTCTCGTGAGTGGCGCCTCCGCGCTCACAGCCGTGGCGGCGTCACCCCCACCTGGTCCTGGTACTTGCCGCGCTTCTGGGCATACGTCACCTCCGGCACCTCCTCGCCCTGGAAGAACAGTAACTGCGCCAACCCCTCGTTCGAGTAGATCTTCGCGGGCAGCGGCGTGGTGTTGGAGATCTCCAGCGTCAGGTAGCCGCGCCACTCCGGCTCCAGCGGGGTCACGTTGACGATGATCCCGCAGCGGGCGTAGGTCGACTTGCCCACGCACACCACCAGTACGTCGCGCGGGATGCGGAAGTACTCCAGGGTGCGGGCCAACGCGAAGCTCCGCGGCGGGATGATGCAGTGGTCGGCCTTCACGTCCACGAACGACCGCGGATCGAAGGACTTGGGGTCGACGATGACGCTGTACACGTCCGTGAACACCTTGTACTCGTCAGCCACCCGCACGTCGTAGCCGAAGGAGGACAGCCCGTAGCTGATCGCGCCCTCCCGTACCTGCCGTCCTTCGAACGGCTCGATCATGCCGTGTGCCTCGGCCATTTCCCGGATCCAACGGTCGCTCCGAATGGTCATCCCAGGGTCCTCGCGGGGTAGGGCGATGACAGGAACGGGAGCCAGCATCGAGCGGCCGGAAACGCCCGGCGCCGGAACGCCCGCTCCCGGGGTGCCGGGCGGCAAGTTACGGGCGCTCCGGAAGCCCCTGCAAGCAGCGTCCCCCCAACCGGATTTTTCAGACTTTTCCGGCTTGACACCCCCCTGTACCCCGTCTAGTTTGGCGCGGCTTTTCGTGAAGGAATTCACAAGCACCGAGGCCGCATGTCCAAGGCATACCTGGCGGTTCTGATCATCATGGTGGTGTCCGTCGCGACCGCCGTGATCATCGTGGCGCTCTCGCACTTCGTGAGTCCGTTTCGGCCGACGCCCGCGAAGTCGGCCGCGTACGAGTCGGGCATGACCCCGCTCACGGACGCGCGCGAGCGGTTCTCGGTGAAGTTCTACCTGGTGGCCATCCTGTTCATCGTCTTCGACATCGAGACCATCTTCCTGATCCCGTGGGGAGTACAGTTCCGCGCCCTCGGCCTGTTCGGGTTCGTGGAAATGCTGGTGTTCATGGGGGTACTCCTGGTCGGGTTCGTCTACATCTGGAAGAAAGGAGCGCTCCAATGGGATTGACGGAGCGTCCGCAGTTGCCGGTCATGGGAGGCGGTGGCCAGGAGGCGTCGTTCCTGACCACTCGCCTGGATGACGTGGTGAACTGGGCGCGGCGCAGCTCGCTCTGGCCGATGCCGTTCGGCACGGCCTGCTGCGCGATCGAGATGATGGCGACGGCGGCGACCAAGTACGACCAGGCGCGCTTCGGCATGGAGCGCATGTCCTACTCGCCCCGGCAGGCCGATCTGCTCATCTGCGCGGGGCGGGTGTCGTACAAGATGGCGCCGGTGCTGCGGAAGATCTGGGATCAGATGCCGCAGCCGAAGTGGAGCATCTCGATGGGCGCGTGCGCCTCGTCGGGCGGCGTGTTCGACGTCTATTCGATGGTGCAGGGCATCGACACGATCATCCCGGTGGACGTCTACGTGCCGGGGTGCCCGCCCCGGCCGGAAGGACTGATCTACGCGTTCATGCTGATCCACGAGAAGATCCGGGGCGAGGCGCTGAAGAACCGGGCGCTCCGCGCGGAAGATCCGGCGCGCGTGGGTCAGCCCAATCTGCCGGCGGCAGTGATCGCGGAGATCGCGGTGCCATTCGGGAATTCCACGAACCAGAACAAGCCGAGCGGCCTGCTCTCCACGAGCGCCGTTTCCCGTCCCACGGACCGGCAACCCTGACATGGCGGAGAAAGAACTCAAGGACGCGCTCGCGGGGCTGGAGTCCGGTCCGCAGGTCACGCCGACCGGAGCGGCACCCCGGGGCGAGCCCGCGGCCACGGAGCCCCCGTCGGTGCGCGCGCTGCGCGCCCGCTTCGGCGCGGCCGTGCTGCACCACACGGTGCACGCGCAGGACGAACACGTGGTCTATGTGGTGGCGGAGCAGCTGGTCGAGGTGATGCGCTGGCTCCGGCACGACCCGGAGCAGTGCTACGACCTGCTCAAGGACCTGACCGCCGTGGACTACGGGGCCGGGCGCCCGCTGGAGGTGCTGTACGAGCTGTGGTCGGTCCCGCTCCGGCAGGGGCTGCGGGTGAAGGTGTCGCTGCCGCTGCATGCGCTCGAGGTCGATTCCGTGGAGCCGATCTGGAAGACGGCGAACTGGCTCGAGCGGGAAGCCTGGGACATGTTCGGCATCCGTTTCCGCGGTCACCCGGACCTGCGTCGCATCCTGCTGCCGGAGGACTACGCGGAGGGGCACCCGCTGCGCAAGGACTTCCCGCTGCGGGGCCGCTTCAGCCGCGCGGAGCAGACCCGGCGGGCGCTCGCGCGAGCGGATGAATCGAGCTATACGCCCCACGAGCTCGCGGTGCTGCAGGTGGAACCGGAGCCGGCCGCGGCGGACGACGAGGGTCCGCAGGGAGCAGGCCGATGAGCACGAAGAGCGTCGAGTTCCTGGTCCGGCGGACGCCGGAGCTGGGCATGGACGGGCGCCCGGTGCAGGTGCCGGTGCTGCCGGATGGCATGGTGCCGGAGCTGCACGGCGAGCACATGCTCATCAACATCGGCCCGCAGCACCCGGCCACGCACGGCGTGCTGCGGCTGGTGCTGGAGCTGGATGGCGAGACCGTCGTCAAGTGCACGCCGCACATCGGCTACCTGCACTCGAGCTTCGAGAAACTGGGCGAGTACCGCACCTGGAACCAGGTGATCCCGCTCACCGACCGCATGGACTACCTGGCGCCGCTGATCTACAACTGCGCCTACGCGATGGCGGTCGAGAAGCTGATGGGCATCGAGGTGACGGAGCGCTGCAAGGTGGTGCGGGTCATCTGCATGGAGCTGGACCGCATCTTCAGCCACCTGCTCTGGGTCGGGACCACGGCCATCGACATCGGCGCGTTCACCGTCTTCCTCTACACGTTCCAGGAGCGCGAGCGGATCTACGATCTGCACGAGGCCTTCACGGGCGCGCGCATCACCACCTCGTCGACGCGCATCGGCGGCATGATGGCGGATCTCCCGTCCGGCTGGATCGAAGCGTTGCGCGACTTCGTGGACACTCTGCCGAAGACGCTGGACGAAACCGAGGCGCTGCTCACCCGCAACAACCTGTGGGTGGGCCGGAACAAGGACATCGGCGTCATCAGCGGCGCGGACGCGCTCGACTGGGGGCTCACGGGCCCCAACCTGCGCGCTTCGGGCGTGGCCTACGATATCCGCCGGGATCGCCCCTACTACGACTACGACAGCTACGACTTCGACGTGGTGACCGGTGAGCAGGGCGACTGCTACGACCGGTATCTGGTCCGGATGGAGGAGATGCGCCAGAGCCTGCGCATCCTCGACCAGGCGATTCGCAGGTTGCCGGGCGGACCGATCAACGTGGGCGATCCGCGCCTGATCCTGCCGGGCAAGACGGATCTGATGTCGGACATGGAATCCATGATCCACCACTTCAAGGTGGTGATGGAGGGCGTGAAGGCGCCGGCGGACGAGAGCTGGTTCAGCGTCGAGAGCTCGAAGGGCGAACTGGGCATGTACGTAGTCAGCGACGGCGGCTCCAAGCCGGTGCGCTGGCGGGTGCGCGGCCCGAGCTTCATCAACCTGTCCGCGTTGCCGAAGATGGTGGAAGGGCACCTGCTGTCGGACGTGATCGCCATCAATGCCAGCATCGACATCGTGCTGGGCGAGATCGACCGGTGAGCGGCCGTGCCAGGGGCCAGAGACCAGGGGCCAAGGTGGGCGTCAGCAATGGCTGAGGAAAGAACGCCGCTCCAGGGCGGCAATCCCGGTTGGGCCGGCGAGACCGGTGAGTACGGCCACCTGACCGAGGCGGATGTGCGGGGCACGACCTACGTCGGGAAGCGACCTCCGGAGGGCACCAGTCCGGGGGCATCGTGTTCCTACCCGTACCAGGTCGGCGGCGGCAGGCCGGACGCGCCGCTCTTCGAGGGCCCCTATCGCGAGCGGCTGGACAAGATCCTCTCGCGGTACCCGAACCGACAGGGTGCCCTGCTGCCGGTGCTGGCCCTGGCGCAGGAGATCCGCGGCCACCTCTCGCCCGAGAGCATGGCCGAGGTGGCCGCAGCGCTGGGGCTCGCTCCGGCCTACGTCCGCGGCGTGGCCACCTTCTACACCATGTACCACAAGCGGCCGGTCGGGGAGCACCTGGTGCAGGTGTGCACCAACGTGGCCTGCAACCTGTGCGGCGCGGACGAAGTGCTGCGGGCTTTCCTCGCGGCCACCGGCACGGAGCCCGGGCAGATCTCGGCCGATGGCCAGTACACGGTGATCGAGGCGGAATGCCTGGGCGCGTGCGGCTTCCCGACGGCGGTGCAGGTGAACGACAGGTACTTCGAGAACGTGTCGCCCGAAGCTGTGCCGGCGATCCTGGAACGGCTGGCCCAGGAAGCGGCGGCGCGCTCGTCCGCCGCCGCGCGACAGGGGAGCTGACCATGGCCTATCCGTATCGCGACGAGCGGGAAGTCCGGATCCTGAGCGCGCACTTCGGCGATCCGGAGGCGCGCACCCTGGCGGGGTGGCGGCAACGCGGCGGCTACGAGGCGCTCGGGCAGGCGCTCGCGCTGAGCCCGGAGCAGGTCACCGAGATCGTCAAGAACAGCGCGCTGCGCGGGCGGGGCGGCGCGGGCTTCCCGACCGGCCTGAAGTGGTCGTTCCTGCGCAACGACGGGCGGCCGCACTACGTGCTGGTCAACTCCGACGAGTCCGAGCCGGGTGCCTTCAAGGACCGCGAGCTCTGCCGCTGGACCCCGCACCAGCTGCTCGAGGGCGCACTCATCAACGCCTACGCAATCCGCGCGCAGCACGTCTACATCTACATGCGCGGCGAGTTCTTCGAACCGGCGCAGATCGTCGCCCGGGCGATCGATGAGGCCTACGCCGCCGGCATCGCGGGTCCGGACGTGCTGGGCTCCGGGGTGACCATCGACGTCACCCTGCACCTGGGCGCGGGCGCCTACATCTGCGGCGAGGAGACCGCGCTCATGAACTCGCTGGAAGGCCGGCGCGGCCAGCCGCGGGTCAAGCCGCCCTTCCCGGCGGTGTTCGGCGCGTTCGGTCAGCCGACCAACATCAACAACGTTGAGACGCTGTGCACCGTGCCGCACATCATCCGCAACGGTGCGGACTGGTGGCGCTCCATCGGGACCGACAAAAGCACCGGGACCAAGCTGTTCAACATGTCCGGGCACCTGGTGCGGCGGGGCAACTTCGAGTTCCCGCTGGGCTTCAACATGAAGGAGCTGATCTACGACGTCTGCGGCGGCATCCGCGACGGCCGCTCGCTCAAGGCGGTGATTCCGGGCGGCAGCTCGGTGCCGATGCTGGCGGCCCACGAGCTCGACATCCCGTGCGCCTACGAGCGCGTGGCCACGGCGGGGAGCAAGCTGGGCACCGCGTCGATGATCGTGATGGATGATCGCACCGACATCGTGAAACAGGTCCGCCGCATGGTGGAGTTCTACGCCCACGAATCGTGCGGCCAGTGCACTCCCTGCCGGGAGGGCACGGCCTGGCTCGCGCGCATCATGCGGCGCATCGAGGCAGGGCAGGGGACGGAGGCCGACCTGGCGCTGCTCGTCGATCTGGGCAAGAACATGACCGGCACCACGATCTGCGTGCTCAGCGACTCCGCCGCGGCTCCGGTGCTCAGCTCGCTGGCGAAGTTCAAGGACGAGTACCTGGCTCTGATCGGCCGCGCGGCGCCGGTGGCGGCGGCGGTCTGAGGATGGCGATGGCGAACGAGTCGAACGAAACCGTCAATGTGACGATCAACGGCGTCGCGGCCGCGGTACCCCGGGGCGCCCGGATCATCGAAGCGGCGGAGCAGCTGGGCATCGGCATTGCCCACTACTGCTATCACCCCGGCCTGTCCGCGCCCGCCATGTGCCGCATGTGCCTGGTGGAGGTGGAAGGTGCGCCCAAGCTGGCGCCGGCCTGCGTGACGCCGGTCGCCGAGGGCCAGGTGATCAATACCGAGAGCGAGCGGGCCCGCGCCGCCCGCACCGGTACGCTCGAATTCTACCTGCTCAACCACCCGCTCGACTGCCCGATCTGCGACAAGTCGGGGGAGTGCAAGCTGCAGGACTTCACGCACGCCGAAGGCCGTCCGCACGGCCGCTCGGTGGAGCCCAAGCGGGTGCTGGGCCTGGACGATTTCGGCGGCGACATCCTGTACCAGGGCAACCGCTGCATTATGTGCACGCGCTGCGTGCGCTTCATGCGCGAGATCGCCGGCGCCGATCTGCTGGGCGTGGTCCAGCGGGGACACCGGTCGGCGATCGACACCTTCTTCGAGACCGGCCTCGAGGGCAGCCTTTGGGCCGGGAACATCGTCGACATCTGTCCGGTGGGGGCGCTGCTCTCGAAGGACTTCCTGCACAAGGCCCGGGTCTGGGACCTGGACAACACGCCGTCGGTCTGCCCCAACTGCGCGCAGGGCTGCAACGTCCGCCTGGATACGCGGGACAACCTGGTCGTGCGCATCCGCCCGCGCCTCAATCCGGCGGTGAACTCGTACTGGATGTGCGACTACGGCCGGCACCAATACGAGTGGCTCAACCAGCCCGACCGGGTGCAGACTCCGATGCAGCGGGGCGCTGAGGGCGAGCTGGTACCGGTCGGCTGGCAGGAGGTGCTGCCGGCGCTGCTGGCCCGCCTGCAGCAGCGACACGGCCCACTGGTGGTGCTCGGTTCCCCCATGCTCGGCAACGAGGACAACGGACTGCTCGCGCGGCTGGCCGGGCGGCTGGGTGGCGGTACCCTCCGCTATCGCTCGGCCCAGGCAGAAGCGGAGGTCCCCTGTCCTGGTTTCCCGGCGCTCGCGCGCCGGCGCGAACTGACTGCCAACGGCCGGGGCCTGGAGTTGCTCGGCTTCCAGCGGACGGGCACCATGGCCGGCGAGGGCGGGCTGACGGACCTGGCCGGGGCGACGGTGATCGTGCTCGGGGACGCGCTCGAGGACCAGCCGGCCGACTTCGCCGCCGGGGTCGAGTTGCTGGTGGTGCTCGGGCAGCGGCCGACGGCCGCGGCCCGCAGTGCCCACTACCTGCTGCCGGTGTGCACCTGCGCCGAGCAGGAGGGCACCTTCCCCAACGTTCACGGATTGGTCCAGCGCTTCTGGCCCGCCCTGCAGCCGCCCCCGCTCGCCCGGCCGGCGTGGCAGGTGCTCAGCGTGCTCCTCGCAGGGCTCGATGATGGCGCGCCGGTGAACAGTGCGGGCGGGGCGTTCCTGCGGCTGGGGGAGCTGTATCCCGAGTACGCGGGCCTCAGCTACGAGCAGCTCGGGTCGCGCGGTGCCCTGATCAACGAGCCGGTCGTGCGGCCGGCGGGGAAGGGGGCGTGATGCACGAGGTGGGAGCGCTCAGCCCGACCGCCTGGCTGATCATCGCGGTCGTGAAGGTCGTCGTGGTATTCACGGTACTGATCACGTTCGTGGCGCTCTGGACCTGGGTCGAGCGGAAGATCGCCGGCTTCATCCAGGACCGCCTCGGCCCGAACCGCGTGGGACCGTGGGGGCTCTTCCAGCCCGTGGCCGCCGGCGTCAAGAACCTCCTCAAGGAGGAGACGTACCCGGCCGCTGCCTCCCGCCAGATCTTCATTGCGGCCCCAATGCTGGCCCTCATCCCCTCGCTCATGACCATTGCGGTGGTGCCTTTCGCCGCGCCGCTGCCCACGCCCTGGGGGCTGGTGGACATGATCGTGGCGGACGTGCCGATCGGCATCCTCTACATCCTCGCGCTCACCAGCCTGGGGGTGTATGGCATCGTCATCGCGGGATGGTCCTCCAACAACAAGTACGCCCTGCTGGGCGGGCTGCGGGGCAGCGCCCAGATGGTCAGCTACGAAGTGGGCTTGGGCATGAGCCTGGGCCCGATCTTCATGCTGGCCGGCAACGTGACGCTCACGCAGGTGGTGGGGACCCAGCAGGAAG
>VEPF01000015.1:0-369 GCA_012027055.1 Gemmatimonadota bacterium
GCTCGGCGGCGAAGCCGCCCAGGAAGAGGCTCACCAGCAGCGGGGCCGCGAGCACGCCGATCAGGCTGAGCAGTCCGCCCAGGGCCAGCAGCAGCGCGAACACCGCCCCGGCAACCCGCCCCGCCTCTTCCTTGCGACCCTGGTGCTGCAGCTCCGAGTAGACCGGGATGAAAGACGCGCTCAGCGTGCCCTCCCCGAGCAGGTTCTGCAGCACGTTGGGCATGCGGAGCGCGGCCCGGAACGCATCGGCCTGCAGGGTGAGGCCGAAATAGCGGCTGAAGACCGCGTCCCGGAGCAGGCCGGCGAAGCGGCTCCGCAGGATGCCTAGCGCCACCGCCTGCGCGCACGCCCCCGCGCGTGCCCCGCGAG
>VEPF01000015.1:379-10812 GCA_012027055.1 Gemmatimonadota bacterium
GCGCGCCGCGCTCGCCCGGCTCGCTTCGGCGGCCGCGGCGGGCACGGGCGCCACTTCACTGAGGGACTCGTCCGTGGACGGGCCCGGCTCACCTGCAGCGGACGGCTCCCGGCCGTCCGTGGCGTCAGGCTTCGGGGTCACCAGGAGGGAGTTGCTCCGGGGGGGCCTTGCTCTCCAGCAGACGGTGCAGGAAGACGCTTTCCTCGTCGAGGCGCTGCAGCTCGCGGCCGAGCCGTTCGACCTCGCTTTCCAGCGCGGTCAAGCGGTCGTTGCTGCCCGGCTCGGCCAGCTGGCGATCACGTTCCATGCGAGCCGCCAGGGCACGACCGACCTGCGAGTCGAGGACCACCGCGGTGAGCGGGATCATCAACGCGACCAGCAGCACGATCAGAACGAGTGTGAATCCCATGGGCACGGGTTAAGCTATTCCGCGCGGGGACGGGGCGGCAAGCGCCTTCTCGGGGGAAATCACGCCCGCGAAGGCCGGGTGCTCCTCTCCCAGCCGAACGGTGAGCGCGGCCAGCACGCACTCGAGCAGTTCCGGGCCGTAGCGCGCCAGGAACGGACAGACGTTCAGGGCGCGTTCCTGCGGAGCTCCGCCGGGCTGCACCTGCGCCGCCGCCCGCCGCAGCTGTTCCAGGCGGGCAGCCTGCTCCCGTTCGGCGTGCCGGATGATCTTCTTCTCCATGGCCGTGACCTGCGCGAGCGCCTGCCGGCGGGCGCTGAGCAGCGGGCCGTGCATTCCCGGGGCGGCGGCCGCGGCGGCTTCCGCGAGCGCGGCGTAGCCGTCGGCCAACCCGGCTCTGAGTTTCCGCAGCTCGTCCATGATACCCGCCGGCAGGTCGCGGCGGATCACCAGCTCGAGCACCTCCTCGAGCGGCCGCTGCAGTTGGGCGAGGTCCAGGCCGAAGCGGGCGAGGGCCCGTTTGACCGGTGGCTCGACCAGCGTCACGCTGTGCCGGGGGAACACCACCGGTGGCATGATGCCGTGGGCCTGGAACAGGCAGCCGATCTGCGCGAAGTAGCTGGTTTCCGCCGGGCCGCCCACGTACGCCAGCGTCGGGAAGAGTGCGCTTTCCACGACCGGCCGCAGCAACACGTTGGGCGAGAACGCGGCGGGGTCGGCGGCCAGGCGGGCGCGCAGGTCGGCCCCGTCCAGCACCCTGCGGGTGCGGCGCAGCGCCCAGTTCCCGCCTTCCCGCACCAGGCGGTCACGGCCCTGTTCATCGGTGCAGAACACGTTGCTGGCTCCAGGGGCGACGCTCACCTGCGCGTGGTAACCATTGCGGAGCAGCGCTTCCGTCTGCCATGCCACCAGCGTCTCGTCCCGTTCCGCTGCCTCCAGTGCCGCCAGCAGCACCGGTGCGGCGTGCTCCTTGACCAGGGGGTGCGCGGAGCTGACCAGGGCGATTTCCTGGCCATCGAACACCGCAGCGAGCGTGGCCTCGAACGCGGCGGCCATGCTCTGTCCGGGAGCGTACGCGGCACGCAACCGCGGCACGAGCCGGTCCCGGAAGGTGGTGGCGGGGAGCAGGTCGCGGAGCTCGGCCACGGCCCGTGCCGCGGACTCGTCCAGGCGCCGCTCCGCCATCGGCAGGGGCGGCTCGTCGCCGCGAGCCGCGAGCTCGATGGGCTGCGGGTAGCCCCTGCCGTCCAGCACCGTGGCGCGGCAGACCACGGCCCAGTCGTGGTCGTCGGCCGCCGCCCAGAAGCGCGCCAGCACCGGGCGGCCGAGCAGACCCTCCAGTGCGCCCGCCAGCCGGATGGCCGACAGGGCCTTGTAGACGGTGTAGAGCGGGCCCGTGAAGAGCCCGGTCTGCTGCCCCGTGGTGACGAAGTACCCGCCCCCGTCGAGGATGCGGGCGAGCTTGCCGCGGGCGGCCGCGCTCAGCGCCGTGATGCTCCCCGCCATGCGCCGGCGGGCGGCGGGATCCAGCCGCGCGTCCACTTCCGCTGCCTTGCGCCGGTATGCGGCCGGATCGGCCGGGTGGCCGCTGAAGAAGCCGGCCGCAGCCGTGGTACCTGCCAGGTAGTCCCGGAGTAGTCGCGAGCCCGACAACGGCTGGACGACGATCTCCGGCAGCATGCCGGCGGTCGGCATGATCCCGCTCCGGCTCATTCCGATCCTTTGTGATAGGGCTCGCCGCGGGCGATCGTGCCCGCGCGGTACAGCTGTTCGGCCAGCACCAGCCGCGCCAGCTCGTGCGGCAGTGTGAAATCCGACAGCCGCACCTGCCGGCGAGCGGCGCGCAGCACTGAGTCCGACAGACCGACGGCACCGCCAATGGCGAATGCCACGCCCGGTCGTCCCGCCGCGGCCGCAGCGGCGAGCTGCTTTGCCAGGGCCGCAGAGCTCAATCCCTCGCCGTTCCGGGTCAGGGCCCACAGCTCCAGGCCCGGACCGACCCGCTGCAGGATGCGGTCTCCCTCGGCTGCCCGCACCCGCGCCGCGCTGGCGCCCCGCCCCGCCCGTTCTCCCTTCACTTCGATGATTTCTAGGTTCCAGTACCGGCCGGCGCGCGCCTCGTAGTCCGCGGTCGCCTCTCCCAGCAGGCTCCCCGCCCGTCCTACCGCGATCACCTGGATGCGCATGGCTTCAGCTGCCCTGCCCCGGGGCCCACGGTCCGCACACCAGGACGCATGCGCGCGCGCTCAATCGGCTCCCTCCTCCGCCACCAGCACGGTATCGCGCAGGAAGCGCTCGTTGTCGCGGTACGGGTGATCGACGTTGTAGTGCAGGCCGCGACTTTCGCGGCGGCGGCGGGCGCAGCGGATGCTGAGCTCCGCGACCTGCACCAGGTTGCGGAGCTCGATGGTATCGGGATCGCGGGAGCAGGCGCCGCCCGCCCGCAGGGCGGCCTCGTGCAGCCCGGCGGCAGCCCCGGCCGCGTGCTCGAGCCGCTCGTCGCTGCGCACGATCCCGACGTCATCCCACATGAGTTGCCGGAGCGTGCGGCGCAGCTCGGCCACCTCGACCGGCGCCGGCGCAGCAGGGCTGGGTGCCAACTCCACGGATGTGGCGTCGAGCACATAGCCGGTCGCCGCGGCCGCCAGCTCGACCGGCAGTTCGTCGCTCGCCCGGTGGCTGTAGACCACGGCCTCGAGCAACGAGTTCGACGCCAGTCGATTCGCTCCGTGCACGCCGGTGCAGGCCACCTCGCCCGCCGCGAACAGGCCGGGCAGGCTGGTACGTCCCACGTCATCGGTGCGGACGCCACCGCAGGCGTAGTGGGCGGCCGGCACGACCGGCAACGGCTCGCGCACCATGTCGATGCCACGCGCTGCGCACTCGGCCATGATCCCGGGGAAACGCCGCGCGATGTGGTCGGAGGAGATGGGTGACAGATCGAGCAGCACGTGCGGCTCGCCGCTGCGCTTGAGGTGCCGGTCGATGTGGCGCGCCACGATGTCACGCGGGGCGAGCGAGCCGAGCTCGTGGTCGATGGGCAGCAGCGCCCCGTCCAGCGTGCGCAGCACGGCCCCCTCGCCGCGCACTGCCTCGGAGATCAGGAAGGCACGCGCCTCGGCCGGATAGAGCGCGGTGGGGTGAAACTGCATGAACTCGAGGTTCGCCACCGCCACGCCGGCCCGGTAGGCCATGGCCACGCCGTCACCGGTCGCGATCGCCGGATTGGTGGTGTGCCGATACGCCTGTCCCAGCCCGCCGGTGGCCAGCAGCGTTACCGACGCCTGCACCTCGATCAGCACGCCGGCGCGGTGATCCAGGATCAAGGCCCCGCCGCAGCGGCGCCTGCCAGTGGCCGGGTGGTGGCGCACCAGGAGATCGATGGCCAGGTGATCGTCGAACACGTGCACCCGCGGGTGGCTGGCCACCGCAGCCAGCAGGGCGCGCTCGATCTCGCGCCCGGTGAGGTCGCCGGCGTGCACCACGCGGCGGCGCGAGTGGCCGCCCTCGCGGCCGAGCGACAGGGACCCACCCGGGGCCGTGAACTGCACGCCCCAGTGCATCAGGTCACGGATGCGGTCGGAACCCTCGCGCGCCAGCAGCTCGACCGCCTCGCGGTGGCACAGGCCGGCCCCGGCCACGAGCGTGTCGCGCACGTGCAGCTCGACCGAGTCGTCTTCCGCCATCACGGCGGCGATCCCGCCCTGGGCGTAGTTCGTGCTCGACTCGGCCCGCTCCTTCTTGGTCATGACGCCGACGGTGCCGTGCTCCGCGGCGCGCAGGGCGTAGCTCAGTCCCGCGATGCCGCTGCCGATCACGAGTATGTCGACGCTGTGGTTCTTCATCCTCGCAGTACTCCGTCCAGCGCAGCCTGCAACTCGCGCTCACCCGCTTCCAGCAGGACTTCCTGCCGCAACACCCACACCCGGCCGGCCGGTACCAGCCGCTCCAGCTTCACCCAGTCCTTCTCGGTGGTCCCGATCGGACCGTCGCCGGCGCGCGCCAGGATCAGCGCCGCATCGCTGGCCCGGTAGCGGTGATGATCGCGCCAGCACAACTGACCGGCGAGCAGCGCGCCCGCAGTGCGGGCATTATCGAGAAAGGAACCCGGGTCCGCCACCGCCGCCACGGCCAGGGCCGGCTCCACGGGGGCATCCGCCGCCCGGTCCTGGTGATCCCAGCCGGCCGGCCTGAGTCGGAGTCGCAGGATTGGCACGTCCGGTGCGAGCCGTGCCAGCTCCGCGGTCGCGGCCGCGGCCCGGCCTGGCGAGGCGGCGCGTCGGGTCACGACGATGAGGTGGGCGCGCCGCGCGCTCTCCGCCGCCTCGCGCCAGCCGCCGCGCGGCAGCAGGCGGCGGCGCTCACTCCACGACTCGGCCGCGACCAGCAGCAGGTCCAGGTCACGGCCCAACCGCCGGTGTTGAAAGCCGTCATCCAGCACCAGCACGTCCGCACCGAGGGCCAGGGCTCGCGCCGCACCGGCCACGCGGTCCCGCATGGCCACCACCGGCAACCCCGGCGCCCAGCGCCGGTGCAGCTCCGGTTCGTCTTCCGCATAGCCGCCGTGCAGCAGCGCCGGCCGCCGGCCGCGCGCACGCAGCCCGCGCAGCAACCAGGCCGCCACCGGTGTCTTGCCGGACCCGCCCACGGTCAGATAGCCGACGCTGCTCACCGGCACGTTGACCCGGGCCACGGGCAGCAGCCCGCGCTGGAAGCCGAAGTTCCTCGCCGCGACCGCGGCGCGGTAGCCCCACTCGGCGGGGGCGGTCACCGCGTCGAGCGCGACGCCGGCCGGGCCTAGGCGACCCGCCCACCAGCTGGTGACCAGCTCAGCCGCGGACCAGCGCATCCACTTCCCCGGTGAGGGCGTTCATGGCCGCAGCCACCTCGGCTTGTTTCCGCTCGAGCTCGGCCTGGTCGGCATCGGGCGCCACGAATATGGGATCGCCGAATGCTACCAGCACCCTGGTGAAGGCGTGCGGCACCAGGAAGCGGTCCCAGCGGCCGTAGTAGGACCCCCGGCGGGCCGCCGCGGAAGTGGGCACGATCGGCAAGCCGGTGGCCAGGGCAGCGTGCAGCACGCCCGGCTTCAGTTGCTGGAACGGACCGCGTGGCCCGTCTGGCGTGAACACCAGGCAGCGGCCGGCGCGCGCGACCTCCAGCATTTCGCGCAGTGCCTGTCTGCCGCCGCGCGAGCTCGAACCTCGCACCGGCGCGTATCCCCAGTCCATGGCGATGCGCGCGATGTACTCGCCATCCGCGCTGTGGCTGATCATCGGGACGTAACCTCGGCCGCGGAAATGCCAGGTGAGGGGGAGCAGGCGGCCATGCCACAACGAGAAGATCACGGGCTGGCCCCGCGCGACCATGTCCAGGATCGGGGCAGTGCCCCGCTCGCCGAACCGGCAGGTGCGCATGAGCGCGGAAAGGCAAATGCGGGCCGCGCCCGCGCCGATGCGGAGCTTCAGCTCCCGTTTCATGCGATCAGTTCGGCGGCGAGGGCCACCACCCGCTCGGCCACCGTGGCGCCGTCGCTGGCCGGTATCAGCCGGTGGCGCACCCGGGCGAGCGCCGCACGGGCATCTTCCCGGGCCGCTCCTCCCGGCAGCAACGGCAACACAGCCGCGGCCAGTGACTCAGGGGTGGCGGCGTCCTGGATCAGCTCTTCGGCAATCCGTTCCCCGGCGATCAGGTTGGCCAGCGCGATATGCGGCACCCGGACCAGTCGGCGAGCCAGGGCGAAGGAGATCGGGTGCATCCGGTAGGCGACCACCAGCGGCGTGTCGGTCAGGGCCGCCTGCAGCGTACTGGTTCCCGACTTGACCAGGGCCGCATCCGCGTGGTGGAGCAGTTCCCACGCGTCGGTCACGAACGGGAACGCGGTGTCGCGATAGGCCGACGTCGGCACTGAGCCGCCCGCCGCGATCACCGGCTGCACTCCTGGCCGCGCTTTCCTGACCAGTTCAGCCGCGCGCTCGAACAGGCGCAAATGCCGCGCGACTTCCTGCGCGCGCGATCCCGGGAAGAGAGCCAGCACCGGATCGGCCGGCGAGAGCCCGAGCTGTTCCAGGAAACCGGCACGGGTGCCGTGCGGGCCCGGGAGATCCAGCAGCGGGTGACCCACGAAGCGCGCATCGGCACCGGCGGCGCGGAACAACTCCGCTTCGAAGGGCAGGATGACTGCGAGCCGATCGGCCGAGCGGGCCAGCTGGGGCATGCGGCTCCGGTGCCACGCCCACACCTGCGGAGCGATGTAATAGAGCACCGGGATGCCGCGCGCCCGCGCCCGGCGTGCCAGTCGGAGGTTGAACCCCGGGTAGTCGATGGGAACCACGAGCACCGGGCGGCGCGCCGCGAGCGAGCGCTGCACGCGTCGCATGAGCCGGATGAAGAAGGGCAGGTGCTTCGCCACCTCCGCGAAGCCCATGACGGCGAGTTCGTCGGTGTGCGCGAGCAGGTCGACGCCGGCCTCCTGCATGAGCGGTCCGCCCAGGCCGTAGAGCCGGGCGTCCGGCCAGCGGCGCAGCAGCGCCCGGGCGAGGGCGGCGCCGTGCAGGTCGCCGGATGCCTCGCCTGCCGACAGCAGGATGGTAGGCGTCACACCCTCAGGAGTAGCGTCCCAGGAACCAGATCAGGTACAGGATCGCCGCCAGCATGGCCAACAGGATCCAGAGCCGTGGCGGCCGCGCTGAGCCGGCCGCGCGCGGACGCTTCCGTTCCGTCCCGGGGCTAGTGAGCGACATGTCGGCCGATCCGATCCACGATCTCCAGCGCCACGGCCAGCGCGCGGCGACCATCGTCTCCGGTCACGGGTACGGGCGCCGTGCCCTGCACCGCGGCCAGGAAACTGGTCAGCTCCCGCGCGAGCGGCTCGGCGCCGTCGCCCGTGAATGAGACCCGCTCGACGAGATCCAGCAGCCCGCTCGCTCCGGCCAGGGCCACGGTCGCCCCCCCGGCCGTGCCCGTGACGGCGCGCGCGCCGGCATGGGCATTGCCCGCCGCCAGCTCGGCGAGCAGCTCGGCCGAAATTCCCGGCTTGAGGCGCAGGTATTCGCCCTTGCCTGCGGCCAGGTCCAGGCTGATGTAGCCCGAGCGCTGGAAGAAGCGGATCTTGCGCATCCGCTCCAGGGACACGCGGCTGGCCGTCAGGTTGGCCACTCCCCCGCCCCCGAACTCGAGGCGCGCGTTGGCAATGTCGGGGCTGCTGGTCAGTACCGGAACGCCCACCGCAGAAATCGTCTCGACCGGACTCTTCATGAGGCTGAGCACCAGGTCCAGATCGTGGATCATCAGGTCGAGCACCACGGCCACGTCGGTCCCCCGCGGCGCGAACGGCGCGAGCCGGTGGCTCTCCACGAACATGGGCTGCTCCAGGTACGGCTCGCAGGCGCGCAACGCCGCATTGAAGCGCTCGACGTGCCCGATCTGCACCAGTGCGCCCGTAGCCCGCGCCGCCGCCAGGATGCGGTCGGCACCGCCCAGGCTGGGCGCGATCGGCTTCTCGATCAGTACGTGCACGCCGCGCTCCAGCGCCGGCAGCGCCACCGCCTCGTGCGCCTGCGTCGGCACCGCGATCACGACCGCATCCACGCCATCCAGCAGGGCTGCCAGCGAGCCGCTCGGCCGCACGCCCAGTTGCGCGACCACCTCGGCCAGCCGCTCCGGCCGGGTGTCGAACACGCCGACCAGCTCGGCACCCGGCATCCCGGCGAGCAGGCGGGCATGGTGAAAGCCGAGGCTGCCCACCCCCACCACGCCGATCCGCGTGGGTTCCGTCTTCATATCGTCACGCCCCGATCGCTCCGGGCGCAGAACTCCAGCAGCTCCTGCACCTCGGGGTACGGCTGCAGTTCGGCCCGGGCCCGGGCCAGCGCGTCGTGCACGTTCAGCTTGCCCTGGAACAGCAGCCGGTAGGCACGGCGAAGCTCCTGCCGCACGTCGTACGGGAAGCCCCGGCGTTGCAGCCCGATGGAATTGAGACCGTACAGTTTCATGGGATTGCCCGAGGCCTTCACGTAGGGCGGCACGTCCTTGCGCACCGCCGAAGTGCCGCCCACGAAGGCGTGCACCCCGATCCGCACGAACTGGTGAATCGCGGACATGCCACCGAGCCCGGCCCAGTCGCCGATCTCCACGTGCCCGCCCATGTTGACCGCGTTCGCAATCACCACGTGGTTGCCGATGATGCAGTCATGCGCCACGTGCGCGTACGCCATGATCAGGCAGTCGTTGCCGACCTCGGTGTAGCCGTGGGCGGCAGTGCCCCGGTTCAGGGTCACGAATTCCCTGATCTGGGTCCGGTCACCCACCCGCAGCTCGGTGTGTTGGCCCGCGTACTTCAGGTCCTGCGGGTCGCCGCCCAGCACCGCGCCCGTGCCGATCCGACAATCGCGGCCGATCGTGGTGTCCTGCTCGATCACCACGTGCGAACCCAGGGTCACGCCATCGGCGATGACCACGCGCGGGCCGATCACGCAGTACGGCCCCATGCTGACGTGCTCGCCCAGCTCGGCCGTCGGATCGATGCTCGCGGTCTGATGTATCCCGCTCGGCGCGTTCACGCCCGTTTCCAGCATCCGCCCCTCCTCAACGGTCGACGAAGCGCGCCATCATCTCCGCTTCGGCAACCACGTGTCCGTCCACGTAGCCCACCCCCCTGAGCCGGCACGTGTGCCGGCGCACCTGCAGCATCTCCAGCTCGAAGCGGATCTGGTCGCCGGGCACAACCGGGCGCCGCCACTTCACGTTGTCGAGGGTCATGAAGTAGACAACCTTCTGCCCCATGTCCTCGATCATGTCCATCAGCAGCAGGCCGCCGACCTGCGCCATGGCTTCGATGATCAGCACGCCCGGCATCACGGGGTGCCCGGGATAGTGTCCCTGGAAGAACGGCTCGTTGATGGTGACGTTCTTGATGCCGACGATCCGCTTCCCGGGCTCGATCTCGATCACCCGGTCCACCAGCAGCATCGGGTATCGATGCGGCAGGTGCTCCATGATCATCTGAATGTCCACGATCGGCGCGCCGCTGACCAGCCGGCTGGCCGCGCTGGCCAACGCGCGTCCCAACTCCAGGTTGCCCGCGTGACTGGGCCGGTCCGCGATGACGTGCGCCTGCACGCGCGCCCCGGTGAGCGCCAGGTCCCCGATGATGTCGCCGATCTTGTGGCGCACGAACTCATCCGGCCAGCGCGCCGCACCGTTGATGATGCCCTGATCATCCAGCACCAGCGCGTTGTCCAGCGTCACCCCGAGCGCGAGCCCGCGCTGCCGCAGCGCTTCGGCATCCCGCACGAAGCCGAAGGTGCGGGCGGCGGCCAGTTCACCGCCGAACTCGTCCGGCGTGATGTCGAAGCTCCCGAACTGCCGGCCGATGACCGGATGCGGGAACTGGATGGTCGCTGAGATGCGACAACCGAGGTGCGGCAGCGCGGTGTAGGTCGCTCCGCCCGGAGCGTTGACCTGGACCGGGTCCTTGAGCTGCAGCAGCCGCGCGCTCGCCGCCTGCGTCCGCACGCCTGCCCCCTGCAGAATCGCGAAGAAGCTACGGAAGCTGCCATCCATGATCGGCACTTCCGGGCCGTCGATTTCGATCTCGAGGTTGTCCAGCTGCAGGGCGCTGACCGCCGCCAGCAGGGGCTCGATGGCGGCCACGCTCGCCGCGCCGCTGCCGATCGTGGTGCCCCGGTCCGTGCCGACTACGTACTCCAGGCGGGCCGGTACCGCCGGGCGATCCGGCAGGTCCATGCGGCGGAAGACGATGCCCTGATGCTCGCGCGCGGGTACGAAACGCACCCGCGCCATGGCACCGCTGTGCAGCCCGACACCCTCGAGGGACGCCTCCGCTGCCAGGGTCTGTTGATTCAGTGCCGTCATCCCTCGCTCCCGTCGCCTCCTCTGCTGCCCTGATCGCCGCGCTGCAGCCGCTTCAGACGCCCGGGCAACCGGAACAGTGCAGCCTGGGCCCGGAGCGCTTCCTTGTGCGGCCTCGCCGGGTATCCACAGTATACCGCCCCCGCCGGCACGT
>VEPF01000100.1 GCA_012027055.1 Gemmatimonadota bacterium
GCGCAGCGGCACCCGCGCCCGGGCACCCGCCGTGCGCGCCGGCAGGCGGACGGGCAGGCGCGCCAGCCGGCCAACCCAGGCCACGTGCACCGGTTCGATCCCCGCAGCTGCCAGTGTCGCGTGCCTTGCCGCGAGCGCCTCCGTCACATTCCGCGGCGAGTCGAGCGGCGCGCCCAGGGCGCGCAGCGTGAGGAAGAGGGCTTCCGGCGAGGCGTGGCGGCGCACGCCGCCGATGTCCCGGTACCAGCGCAGCACGCCGGGCAGGTGGGCCAGTACGTGCAGGTCGCGCCGCAGCTCGGGTCGCGTGCTCACCGGCGCTCCTCGAGCAGGTCCGCGATGCCGCGCAGCGGGATCGCGGTCCAGTGCGGTCGGTTGTTGAGCTCGTAGCTCAGCTCGTAAAGCGCCTTTTCCAGCAGGTACGCGTCGAGCAACTCGGTCAGCTCAGTGGCGTCGCCGGGCAGGAAGGACGCGTTCCCGGCCGCGGCGAAATACCCGTGCAGGAAGCTGGCCGCGGTCTGCGCGTACCAGTACCGGGCCCAGGCCTCGCGCCGCTCCCGTTCCGGCTCGGGAAGCGGCTCCGCCTGCGCGCGTTCCAGCAGCGCGGCGTGCGCGGCATAGTGCCAGGACCGGACCATGCCCGCCACGTCGCGCAGCGGCGAGCCCTTGAGCCGCCGCTCGCTCAGCGGCCGGAGCGGCTCGCCCTCGAAGTCGATGATCGTGAAATCCCGGCCGGTGAACAGTACCTGTCCCAGGTGCAGGTCGCCGTGCGTGCGGATGCGGAGCCCGCCCACCTGGAGCGTGCGCACGCGCTCCAGGTGCGCCATGATCTCCGCCTCGCGCTGCAGCAGCCGGTGCGCGACGGCGCGCAGCGAATCCGGCAACTGCGCCGCGCTCGCGGCCAGTTGCTGCAGTGCCCGCGCCGCCCCGGCGCGCATGGACTGGCCCAGCGCATCCAGGTAGGGGGGCGGGCACGGCTCGGGCGCGAAATCGCGGTCCGCGCCGCCGCTCGCCAGCGTGGCATGCAGCTCCGCCGTCCGCTGTCCCATGAGCCGGGCGTGCGCCAGGAAGTCGGCGCCGATCAATTGCTCCGCGCCCGCTCCCGGTCCTTCCCGGGCCAGCTCCAGCAAACGCGCGGTGCTCGTGTCCACGACCGGTGCGGGCCGGTCCGCGGCGGCGGCCCGCTTCTGGAATCGCGCCACCATGTCGAGCGCCAGGCCCCAGGCATCGCCCTGGTTCGGCACGAACTCCTGCACGATGGCCACGGTCCGCGCCGGCTCGCCCTCGGTCCGGTACTGGATGGCGCCGAGCACCGCGGGGGTATGCGCGTAGCCGTGCTCGGTGAGAAAGCGCCCGATCTCCAGGTCCAGGCTGGTCCCGGCCTCGAGCCGCCGGTACAGCTTCAGCACCAGCTCGCGCCCGTACACGATCGAGGTGTTCGACTGCTCGCGCCCGAGCACCACCGACTCCTGGTCACCCAGCCGCGCCAGCGCCTGCTCCAGCCCGCCGAATGCCTCGCCCTGGAGCACGCCGGTCCCGCCCTCGAGCCCCCGCCGCTCCGCCTCCTGCGCGAGCAGCAGCGCGCGGAAGGCAGGGGACGCCACGGCGTCGTGCAGGACCGGGGCCGCCGCCCCGCCGCCCGGCCCGGTGGCGATCACCAGGTCGGGCGAGTCCGCCGCCAGGCGCGCGCCCGCCTCGCCCTCGCCGGTTGCGAGCGGCAGCACGTAGAGCTCTGCTGGGGCCGCTTCGTAGGTCACGCGCACCAGCGCCAGGCGCAGGGTCTCAGCGCGTGCCGGCAGCGGGATCACGTCCGCGACCTCGCTGCAGCGCACGCTCCGCGCCTTCCCCTGGTACCAGCGTTGCCGCTGCAGGAAAGCCGGCAGCACTGCGCTCAGCTCGCCGCCCATGTCCCTCAGGATGCGGCCTCGTCGTCGGTTTCCCGGGCGATGCGGAACACGTGCGCGGGCGAGACGCGCGGATTCAGCTCCACGTAGTTCCACGCGCCGCGCCACGTGTACTTCGCGCCCGTGAGCAGGTCCTCCACCGCGAACGGCTGGTCCGGCCGGAGACCCAACTTTTCGAGCGGCACCTCCACCCAACCCGATTGCGTGTACGCCGGGTCGATGTTCACCACCGTCAGGATGACGTTGTTCGCCGGTTCGCCCGCCGGCGGTACCGGCGCGGGCGGCACCAGCTCGTCGCCGTAGGGATTGAGCGAGCGCGGGTCATCGATGCCGCTCGCCTTGCTGTACGCGATCAGCTGGCGGTTGTCGATGAAGTGGAAGCGCAGCGTCCGGTTCTCGTGCAGCGCGGGGTTCTCGCGCCGGATCCGGTTCAGGCGTCCGATGAAGGCGCTCAGGCTGTCCGGGTGGTCGAAGTCCCACTCCCGGATCTCGTATTTCTCGGAATGCAGGTACTCCTCGCTGCCCGGCTCGCGCGGCACGTGCTCGAGCAGCTCGAAGGCGGGCCCGTAGATGCCGTAGTTCGAGCACAGTGTCGCGGCCAGCACCACGCGTGCCATGAAGGCGGCGCGCCCGCCCGTCTGCAGGTACTCGTTCAGGATGTCCGGCGTGTTCGGCCAGAAGCTGGGCCGGAAGAACTCGGCCACCTCCGAACGGGTCAGCTCCAACAGGTACTTCTCCAGCTCGGCCTTGTCGTTGCGCCACGCGAAATACGTGTAGGACTGCGAGAACCCCAGCTTGGCCAGCCGGTACATGCGGCGGGGGCGTGTGAACGCCTCCGAGAGGAAGATCACGTCCGGGTAGCGCGCCTTGATCCGGCCGATGCACCACTCCCAGAACGGGAACGGCTTGGTGTGCGGATTGTCCACGCGGAACGTGCGCACGCCCTGCTCGATCCAGAACAGGAACACGCTCTCCAGCTCGCGCCAGAGCCCGCGCCAGTCCGCGCTCTCGAAGTCGAACGGGTAGATGTCCTGGTATTTCTTGGGCGGGTTCTCCGCGTACTGCACGGTGCCGTCCGGGCGCATGCGGAACCACTCCGGGTGCTCGCGCACGTAGGGGTGGTCCGGCGATACCTGGAACGCGATGTCGATGGCGACGTCGATGCCCCGTGTCCCCGCTTCCTGGACCAGCGCCCGGAAATCCGCCACCGTGCCCAGGCGCGGGTGCACTTCCTTGTGGCCGCCCTCGCTGCCGCCGATCCCCCACGGGCTGCCGACATCGTCCGGGCCCGCCTCCACGGCATTGTTCCGGCCCTTGCGCCGGCTCTCTCCGATCGGGTGGATCGGAGGGAGATAGATGGTGTCGAAGCCCATCGCCTCGATGTAGGGGAGCCGGGCCACCAGCTCGCGGAAGGTGCCGTGCGCACCCGGCGTGGTCGCCCAGGAGCGGGGGAAGAGCTCGTACCAGGCGGAGCACCGGGCCCGCACGGGATCGACGGCGACCTGCAGCTCGACGTCGTACGCGGTCGCGTGCTCGAGATCCGGCCAGCGGGCCATGAGCGCGTCCAGGTCATCGCTCAGTGCATCCTCGCACCGTTCCGCCTGCGGCACATCCTCGTGGCGCAGCCGGGTCGCCCAGGCGCGCAGCGCCTCGGCATCGCGCCCCCTGGCCCGGTCCGCCGCCTCGTTCACCCCGCCCGCGCCGCTGCGCAGGTCGCTCGCCCCGGCCTGCTCCGCGCCGATGCGCTTCTTCAGGTCGTGGCGCCAGGTCTTGAAGTGATCGACCCACCCCTCGACCACGTAGCGGTAGGTACCGAGCGCGTCCACCGCGAAGCTCGCTCTCCAGCGGTCGTTGCCCAGCGACACCATGGGCGCCTCGCGCCAGTTCCGCTGCTTCTCGTGCCGCCAGCGCAGCCGCGCCGACACCTCGTCGTGGCCGTCGCCGTACACGTCCGCTTCCACCGCCACCACGTCGCCCACCACCCGCTTGATCGGGAAACGGCCCCCATCCAACATCGGCCGAATCCCTTCCACGATCACCCGTCGCCGGTCCATGCCGCCCGCTCTCCCTCGGGTCTCTCTGGTTCCAACGCGCCGCGGCGGGGGCCGCGGGCGTCCTGCGCGCTCCGGACGTCCGCGCTAAATTGGCGGCCCCGGCCCCTACCTGACAAATCGAGGAGTCCCGATGGGCAACCTGAAGCGGGCGCTGATCGCCCTCGCCGAGGTCTGGCCGCTGTTCCCGGCCTCCGGACTGCCGGCCCAGGACCGGCCGCTCGGCACCCTGCGCGAGCAGGCCCGCCAGCAGCAGGAATGGCTGCGGCTCCGGCTCGAGCGGGTCATCCCCCGGCTCATGCGCGAGCAGGGCGTAGACATGTGGGTAGTGCCCATGCGCGAGTACCACGAGGATCCGGTCTTCCGGGCCTTCGTCTCGCCCACCACTTTCTCCGCCCGCCGCCGCACCATATACGTGCTCTACGACCGCGGGCCGGAGCAGGGCGTGGAGCGGATCGCCATCGGCGGCAGCAGCCAGGGCGGGCTCTGGCGGGTGGTGCGGGATTCCGGGGCGGCCGTCGGCAAGGCGGGCGTCCAGCAGCGCGCCGCCGAACCGTTCGGTCCCGAGCAGTGGCAGCTGCTCACTGCGGTCGTGAAGGCGCGCGACCCGCGGGCCATCGCCGTGAACATCTCGCCCACGCACGCCTTCTCGGACGGGCTGAGCGCGGGCGAATGGGAGCAGCTCCAGCAGGCGCTCGGGCCCACGTACCTGGCCCGCGTGGTGCGCCGCGAGCTGCTGCCGCTGCAGTACCTGGAGGAACGCCTGCCCGAGATGCTGCCGGTCTTCCGGAAGCTGCAGGAACAGGCGCACGGCCTGATCGCCACCGCCTTTTCCAGCAAGGTGATCACGCCCGGCACGACCACCACCGAGGATGTGGTCTGGTGGCTGCGCCAGCGGCTCGCTGACCTGGGGCTCGGCACCTGGTTCCAGCCCAGCGTGGACGTGCAGCGGGCGGGCGTGGCCATGGCGGATTCCGCGGACCCCGTGATCCTGCGAGGCGACGTCCTGCACGTTGACTTCGGCGTCACCGCCCTCGGCCTCAACACCGACACCCAGCACATGGGCTACGTGCTCCGCCCCGGCGAAACCGAAGTGCCGGCCGGCATCGTCGCCGCCTTCCGCCGCGGCCAGCGCCTGCAGGACATCACCATCGCCGCCATGCAGCCCGGCCGCACGGGCAACGAGGTGCTCCGCCGCTCGCTCGAGGTCATGCGCGCCGAGCAGATCGATGGCACCGTCTACTCGCACGCGGTCGGGGACCACGGCCACGCGGCGGGCCCGCTCATCGGCCTCTGGGACCGCCAGGAAGGCGTGGTCGGCCGCGGCGACGTCCCGCTCCGCCCGAACACCTGGTTCTCCATCGAGCTGCAGGCCACCACGCCCGTGCCCGAATGGAACGGCCAGCCGGTCACCATGGCGCTCGAGGAGGACGTCTACCTGGACGAGCGGGGTGCCGTCCACTGGGTGCTCGACCGGCAGGACACCTTCCACCTGGTGCGATAGCGCGGGCCCGATGATCCCGGTTGTTTCCGCGCGCAGTCTGATCAAGCGCTATGGCGAGCTGACCGCCGTCGCCGGCGTGGACCTCGAGGTGCACGCCGGCGAATGCTTCGGGCTGCTCGGCCCCAACGGGGCGGGGAAGACCACCACGGTCGAGATGCTGGAGGGGCTGCTCCCGCCCGACCAGGGCAGCGTGGCGCTCTTCGGCCTGCCCTGGCACCATCACGCGCAGGAGTTGCGCGAACGCATCGGCGTGCAGCTGCAGGAGACGCACCTCCCCGCCAAGCTCAAGGTGGTCGAGGTGATCCGGCTTTTCCGCAGCTTCTACCGCAACGGCCCGACGCCCGAGGAGATCATGGCCGCGGTGCAGCTCGATGAGAAGCGCGACACCTGGGTGAGCCGGCTCTCGGGCGGCCAGAAGCAGCGCCTGTCCGTTGCCTGCGCGCTGGCCGGCTCTCCGGACCTGCTCTTCCTGGACGAGCCCACCACCGGCCTGGACCCGCAGTCCCGCCGCGCGCTCTGGGACCTGGTGACCACCTTCCAGCGCGCGGGCGGCACCGTGCTGCTCACCACGCACTACATGGAGGAGGCCGCACGCCTCTGCGACCGGGTGGGCATCATGGACCACGGCCGCGTGATCGCCCTCGGCACGCCCGCCGAGCTGACCGCTTCCCTCGCCGCCTCGCCCGCGCACGCCGGCCACTTCGTCGATCGCGAGCCGACTCTCGAGGACGTCTTCGTGGCGCTCACGGGGCGCCAGCTGCGGGAGGACTGAGCCCATGCCCGTGCTCGCGCCCGCGCGCTCGCCTTCCCGGCGCCGCCGCGACTACCACCCGCTCTGGCAGCTCACGCTCGCCCGCTTCCGCGAGTTCCTGCGCGAACCGGACGCAGTGTTCTGGACGTTCTTCTTCCCGATCCTGCTCGCGGTCGCGCTCGGGTTGGCCTTCCGCAATCGCGGCGAGGACCCGGTGTACGTGGCGCTGCTGAGGCAGCCGGGCGCGGACAGCATTGCGCGGCTGCTCGAGCGGACGCCCGGCCTGCACGCGCGCGTCCTCCCGGCTGACTCCGCCGCGCTCGCGCTCCGCCGCGGCAGCGTCGCGCTGGTGATCGGCAGGCAGGATGGCAGGTACACGTTCCGCTACGACCCGAGCCGCCCCGAGAGCCGCATCGCCCGGCTGGTGAGCGAGGACGCGCTGCAGCGCGCCGCCGGCCGCACGGATCCCGTCGCGACCACGGCCGAGCAGGTGCGCGAGCCCGGCTCCCGCTACATCGACTTCCTCATCCCCGGGCTGATCGGGTTCAACCTGCTCAGCACCGGGCTCTGGGGCGTGGGCTTCACGGTGGTCCAGATGCGCAAGGAGCAGCTGCTCAAGCGCCTCTTCTCCACGCCGCTCCGCCGCCCGCACTTCCTGCTTTCCTTCATGTTCGCGCGGCTCTTCTTCCTGGCCGCCGAGCTGGCCCTGGTGCTGAGCTTTGCCTACCTGGTCTTCCACGTGCCTGTCCGCGGCTCGCTTTTCGCTTTCGCCTTTCTGGCCGTGCTGGGTGCCTTCTGCTTCACCTCGCTCGGCCTGCTCATCGCCAGCCGCTCCCGCACCCTCGAGGGCGTGCAGGGCCTGATGAATCTGGCGTCGCTGCCGATGTGGGTGCTCTCCGGCGTGTTCTTCTCGACGGAACGCTTCCCCGCGCTCATGCAGCCGCTCATCGCCGCGCTCCCGCTCACCGCCTGCGTGGACGCGCTCCGCGCCGTCATGATCGATGGCGCCGCCCTGCTGTCGCAGGCCGGCGAGATTGGCGTCCTGGCAGCCTGGGGAGTCGTCTGCCTCGGCATCGCGCTCCCGATCTTCCGCTGGCGCTGAAACCCAGCGCCAGAAGGGCCGGGGGGTGGCCCCCCGGGGGTTAGTTCTTCTCCTATATCCCCGGGGGGGGGCACCTTCCTGCCCCCAGCGCACCCCGGTAACTTGTCCGCCATGATCCACGACAACCTGAAGCCGTTCCTGGAAGAGCTCGAGCGTGCCGGCGAGCTGGTGCGCATTACCGAGCCAGTCAGCGTTCGCCTGGAGATGGCCGAGATCGCCGACCGGGTGATGAAGCAGCCGGACGGCGGCAAGGCGCTGCTCTTCGAGCGCCCCGTCCTGGATGACGGTACCGTCTCGGCGTTCCCGGTCGGCATCAACGTGTTCGGCTCGCTCCGCCGCATGGCCATGGCGCTCGGCGTGGAGCGCATCGAAGAGCACGCCGAGCGCTTGGCCGGACTGCTGCAGCCTGACATCCCGCGCGGCTTCTGGGCGAAGGTGCAGCTGCTCCCGAAGCTGGCGGAGCTGGCCAGGGTGCCGCCGCGCGATTACGGGCGTCGGCCGCCCTGCCAGGAAGTGGTGCTCGAGGGCGAGGATGTCGACTTGCGGCGGCTGCCCGTGATGACCTCGTGGCCGAAGGACGCGGGCCCGTTCATCACCATGCCCATGGTGATCACGAAGGACCCCGAGACCGGCGTGCAGAACCTGGGCATGTACCGCATGCAGGTCACCGGCCCGCGCACCACGTTCATGCACTGGCAGCGGCACAAGGGCGGCGCCGCGCACTACCGGAAGTACCAGGCGCTCGGCATCTCCCGCATGCCGGTCGCGGTCGCGCTCGGGGCGGATGCCAACACCATGTACACGCCCACCGCGCCGCTCCCGCCGGGCATCGACGAGTTCCTCTTCAGCGGCTTCCTGCGCCGCCAGCCGGTGCCGCTCGCGCCCGCGCGCTCGGAGGAGTTGCGCGTGCCCGCGGAAGCGGAGGTCGTGCTCGAGGGCTACGTCGACACCACGGAAGCGCCCGGCATCGAGGGACCGTGCGGCGATCACACCGGCTTCTACACGCCGCCCGACCGGTTCCCCGTCTTCCACGTCGAGCGCATCACGCACCGCCAGGGCGCCGTCTACCCGTCCACCATCGTCGGGCGCCCGCCCATGGAGGACTACTACCTGGGCGCGGCCACGGAGCGGCTCTTCCTGCCGCTGCTCCGCATGGTGCTGCCGGAGGTGGTGGACTACCACATGCCCGCCGAGGGCATCTTCCACAATCTGGTACTGGTCTCCATCCGCAAGGAGTATCCCGGCCACGCCCGCAAGGTCATGAACGGGCTCTGGGGGCAGGGGCTGATGAGCCTGGCCAAGGTGATCGTGGTCGTGGACCACTGCGTCGACGTGAAGCGGCCCGCGGAAGCGTGGTGGTACGCGCTCAACAACATCGATCCGGAACGCGACGTCTGCTTCACCTACGGTCCCGCCGATGACCTCGATCACGCCGCCCGCGGGCCGGCCTACGGCTCCAAGATGGGCATCGACGGTACCGCCAAGCTGCCCGAGGAAGGCGTGGACCGGGTGCGCCCCTGGCCCGAGGTGATCGCGATGGATGAGGCCGTGCGGCGGAAGGTGGACGAGCTGTGGGGGCGGCTGGGGCTGTAGCACCCCGGCCGCTGCCGCGGCCCGGGTGCCAGAGCCCCGGCGCCGTCCTGCCTCAGGTGGCGCGCTGGAAGAGCGAGACCAGGTTGATGCTCCCCACCTTCACCCGCATGCTCAGCATCCCGGCCGAGACCGTGAACGTGTAGTCCTGCTCGGCGGTCTGCTCGTCCTCGCTGTCCAGCATGAAGAGGTGGACGCCCTCCACTCGCCACGTGCCCTTGAACGTATTCGTGAACGTCTGCGGGTTCCCGCTCTGGCCGCAGTCCAGGAAGACCTCTTCCACCCAGGTGTATTCACCACCCGTCGAGAACAGCAGGTCCACGCCGTTCAGCTTGCGCAGGCAGACGCCCCGGTCCGGGATCTGGATGTACTCCTGGATCGGCAGCGGGCTGCCACCGAAGCTGACCGCGGTCCACAGGCCGGTGACGTCGCCGCCGGTATCGTCCGGGATGCTGACCACGTCCTGGTTGCACCCGGCCAGCACGAACAGCATGCCCGACAGCAGCAGCCCCCCGAACGCGCGGGCGGCCGGATTTCCTGATTTCATGGTACCTCCTCGATTACGCTGCACGGTCGCGGCCCGCCGGCGGATGCTGCCGCAGTCCATTGCGGCAGCTCGTCCCCTGGCTCGCCCGGTCCGGGCTCTCTTCAATCATCCAATTTGTTGCCGCAAGTGGCACTGACGCCATAGGTAGGCGGCCTGAATTTGAGCGCATCCACCGCCCGGCACGCCCGCCCGCGCGAGGGTCAGGTGTTTCACGGCGCTTCGCTGGCCGCCCGCTTCGCCAGCTTCGTCAAGCTGCCGCACACCTTCTTCGCCCTCCCGTTCGCGGGTGTCGGGGCCATCCTGGCCTCGCACCGTTACCTCGGGAACGTCTCGTTCGCGGCCCTCGTCTGGATCGTCGTCGCCTTCACGGCGGCCCGCTTCGCCGCGATGGGCTTCAACCGGATCGCGGACCGCGAGCACGACGCCCTGAACCCCCGCACCGCGCAGCGCGAGCTGCCGGCCGGCCGACTCACGCTGCCGCAGGCCGCCGGCGCCGTGGTGCTGGCCGCGGCGTTCTTCGTCTTCGCGGCCTGGCAGGTGAATCCGCTGTGCGGCTGGCTGAGTCCGGTCGCCCTGGCCTGGATCCTGGGCTACTCCTTCACCAAACGCTTCACCGGCCTGGCCCACCACGTCCTCGGGCTCTCGCTCGGCATTGCGCCCGTGGGCGCGTACCTGGCCATCGCCGGCCAGTGGGCCGCACCCTGGTTCGCACTCCCGGTCGTCGCGGCCGCCGTGATGTTCTGGGTGGCGGGTTTCGACACCATATACGCCGTTCAGGACCTGGAGTTCGATCGCCGCCACGGCCTGCATTCCATTCCGGCCCGGCACGGCGCTCCCGCCGCCCTGGCCCTGGCCCGCACCTTCCACGCGCTGGCGTTCCTGCTGTTCGCCTCGCTGCGCTGGCTCTTCCCGGTGGGCGAGCTGTACCTGCTGGGCGTCCTGGTGGGCGCCGGGCTGCTGGTCTACCAGCACGCGGTCGTGCGGGGCATTGACCCGGCCGACCTCGACCTGCCGAGGATCGACCGCGCCTTCTTCCACGCCAACGTCGGCGTGTCCACCACCATTTTCGTCGCCACGCTGCTCGACCGGCTGCTCCCCCTCCACCAGCTCCCGTCCTGATCATGAGCGACGCGCCCGTGCCCGTTACCCTCGCCATCACCGGCGCGTCCGGCGCCCTCTACGGCGTGCGCCTGCTCCGCGCCTTGAACGAAGCCGCGGTGCCCGTGCGCCTGGTCATCTCCGGCACCGGCTGGCGCCTGCTCCAGGAGGAGCTGTTCATCGCCTCCCCCACCGACCTCGAGGCGCGCACGGGCGACTGGCGCGAAGTGGCCCTCTACCGCGACGACGACCGCGGCGCCACCC
>VEPF01000244.1 GCA_012027055.1 Gemmatimonadota bacterium
GGGGGGCCGGGCCGGTCCGGCCGGGATGTCCCCGAAGAAGCGCTCGATGAGCGCACCGACCTGGGCGGCATCGTAGTCGCCGCAGACGCTCAGGACGGCGTTATTGGGCGCGTAGTAGGTGCGGAAGAACTGCTCGACGTCCTCGAGGCTGGCGCTGTCCAGGTCGGCCATCGACCCGATCACCGAGTGGTGGTACGGGTGCTCGGGGGGGAAGAGCAGCGCCTGCATGCGCTCGTCCCAGTCGCCATAGGGCTGATTGTCCACGCGCCAGCGTCGTTCGTTCTTCACCACGTCGCGCTGGTTGTCCAGCTTCTGCTGGGTCATGGCGGGGAGCAGCCAGCCCAGCCGGTCGGATTCCAGCCAGAACGCCAGTTCGAGATAGTGCGCGGGGACGGTCTCGTAGTAGTTGGTGCGGTCCAGCCAGGTGGAGCCGTTGAGCGAGCCGCCCGCCTTCTCGATGAGCGCGAAGTGCGCCATCTCCGGGACGTGGGCCGAGCCCTGGAACATCATGTGCTCGAACAGGTGGGCGAAGCCGGTACGTCCGGCGCGCTCGTTCCGGGAACCGACGTTGTACCACAGGTTCACGGCCACGACCGGCGCGCGCGGATCGCGCGACAGCACCACCCGCATGCCGTTGGTGAGCGCGAATCTCTCGATCGGGATCTCGATCATGCCCCCGACAACCTCCCCAGCGAACTGCGGCCCGCCGCGCGTGCAACCGGCGGCGACCGGTGCACGAGGATGGGCGTTGACCGCCCGATCCGCAACTTCGGAGCCTCCGGCCCGCGGCCTTCAGCGGCCGCCCAGCAGGGCGGTCGCGGGGAACAGGACGCTCTCGCGCAGCACGTAGCGCCAGCGGGTGCGCGGCGCACGGTCGATCGGGGCCCCCGGCACGGGCGCAGGCAGCACCTTGATGCCGGCCCGCCGGCCGAGCAGCGCCAGCCGGAGCTGGTGGTACGAATCGCTGACCGCGAGCGCGGTGTGCAGCCCGCGCGCCTGCATCAGGGCCGCGGCCGCGCCCACGCTTTCCGCGCTGGTGAGCCCGTGCCGCTCGACCAGCATGGCCACGTCCGGGACTCCGGCCGCGCGCGCGTAGCGGTGCCCCACTTCGGCCTCGCTGACGGTGTCTCCGCGGCCGACGCCACCGGTGAAGATCAGGACCGGCGCCAGTCCCTGACGGTAGAGCGCCAGCGCGTGGTCGAGGCGCGACCGGAACACGGGCGAGGGCCGGCCATCGTACTGCGCGGCGCCCATGACCAGGATGACGTCGGCCGGGCGAAGCACCGGGCGTGCCCCGGCGAGCAGCACCAGCACCAGCGCGCCGGTCCACATGGCCAGGCTGGCGCCGAGCAGCCCCAGCGCGGCGCGCAGCAGGCGGGAGCGGGGCGTCTTCACGAGCCGGCCCGCGACGGCGGGGGGTGGGTCATGACGCCTAGAGCGGCTGGATCAGGCGGTCGTGCAGCGCGGCCGGACCGTAGGTGTCGAGCAGCAGGTCGGCGGCCGCATCGGCGCCCTCCTCGAGCGCCTCCTCCGCCTCCGCGATGGCATCGGGATCGGGCGGCTCGTGCGCGTATTCCGCGCGCGCCAGCACGCCGAGGGCGGCCTCATCCCAGCCGACCGCGGCGGCCGCCAGCGCGGCCAGCACCTGGGCCTCGCCGTCATCCGGCCGTTCGTCCGCGGCCTGCATCAGGGTTTCCGCCGCCTGCTCATCATCGCCCAGTTCACTGTAGACCAGACCGAGCAGCACGCGCGTCCAGGAGTCGTCGGGCGCGAGCTCCAGCGTCCGCTCCAGCGCGCCGGAAGCTGCCTTGAAGTCCTTGTGGAGGGCGTGTGCGATGCCCAGCTCGCTCAGCGACGCAGGATCCTCAGGCTCGATACGGTGCGCGGCCTCCAGGTGCTCGATGGCCTCGCGGTACATCCCTTCGCGGGCCAGGAACGCGCCGTACTGCAGGCGCGTGAAGGCGCTATCCGGCGCGGTGAGCGCGGCCGCGCGCAGCGCGCTCTCCGCGTCCGGATCATGGAAGGCGGCGAGGCCGGAGCCGGCCAGGGCGAGGAGCTGCGGATCGACGGGCTCGGCAGCGAGGCAGCGCTTGAAGGCGTCGTAGGCGGCGCTCTCGTTGCCCAGCTCGCGCTCGGCCACACCCCACCAGCAGAGCAGGTACGGGTCGGCTTCTGCGTCCGCGCGCACCGCTTCCGCCAGCAGCTGCGCCATCTCCGGCCAGCGGCCTTCATCGCCCAGGCCGAGCGCCTGCTCGAGCACCGCCTCCGCGTCCATGGTGCTACGCCCCGTACTTGGCCAGCCGGCGCGCGTGCGCCAGCGCCAGCGTCATGATGTCCATGCCCGGGAAGATGCCCAGCTCGCCGCGCGCGCACGGGCGTTCGCCGAAGGTGGCATCCGCCTGTGGCCGCGTCCAGGGCGAGACGATCATGATGGGCACCGCGTGCCAGGAGTGGGCGCGCAGGCGGGCGGGCGTGGAATGATCGCCGGTCACGATGAGCACGTCCGGCGCCAGCGCCTCGACCTGCGGGACGAGCGCGTCCACCGCTTCGATGGCCTTCACCTTGGCCGCGAAGTCGCCGTCCTCGCCGCGGCTGTCGACCGCCTTGAAGTGGACGAAATGGAAGTCGTAGTCGGTGAAGTTCTGCGCCAGCCGGTGCACGGAGTCCTGGTCGTCCGCGCTCGCGCCCTGGGTCTCCATGCCCACGAGCCGGGCGACACCGCGGTACATGGGATACTTGGCGATGGCGCGCGCGTGCAGCCGGTAGCGTTCCTGGAAGGTCGGGAAGGCGTGGTACGCGTCGATGCCGCGGGCCAGCAGCGCATTGGCTTTCGGCTCGTCGGCGAGCACCTCGAAGGCCCTGTCCAGCACCTGCTGCAGCAGGCGTGCGGTCGGCTCCGCGCCCGGTTCCGTGGCCGTGGCCGGCAGTGGCGGCACGCCGGTCGCCTGCGGGTCCGTATCCGCGAGCGCGGCCGAGAGGCCGGGGCCACGCAGCACCAGGACGGCGCGGTGCTCCTTCTCGGAATCGAAGAACACCTGCAGGTCACCGCTGCCCGGCACGCCCGCGCGGAGCTTGGCCACCAGGCGCCGGTTCTCGTCATCGGAGGGGCGGCCGGCGCGCCGGTCGGTGATCCGGCCGGCGGCATCGATGGTGGCGAAGTTCAGGCGGATGGCGATGTCCCCCGGCTGGAGCGGGAAGTCCACGCCCAGCGCGGAGAGAACGCCGCGGCCGATGTTGTACCGGACCGGATCGTAACCGAAAAGCGAGAGGTGCCCGGGCCCGCTGCCGGGCGCCACGCCGGCGCGCACGGGTTGATGGAGTCCGAGCGCGGCCCGCCCGGCCAGTCGGTCCAGGTTCGGGGTGTGCGCGCTCTCCAGTTCCGTCAGTCCGGTCTGCTCGTGCGGCAGCCCGCCCAGACCGTCCATGACCAGCAGGACGATGCGGCCGCCCTGCGCTTCGGTCAGCGAATCGGGAAACGTGATTTCCATTGGTTCTCCATGCTGGTGACCGGCGGAGAAGCTAGGCGGCGGCGGCGGGCCGGCAAGACTGGTCCGGGCGCTGGCCGCGGCACCCCGCGCACCCCTAGGTTCAGGGGTGCCATCGCCGGCCCGGCGCGCCGGCGTGATCCCTCCCTGCAGCGCGGATGCCCACATGAGCGGTTTTCGCCCCTTCGCGATGGAACGCTGGCAGTCCACCTACGAGTACCGGGTGGACCACAACCTGTCGGAGAGCGGCGTAGAGCCGTTGACCGTGCGGGAACTGCTCGAGCTGGCCGGGACGGGCATCGACCAGTTGCCGCTCGGGTACGGGCAGTCGAACGGCTCGGACCCGCTGCGCGCCGCGATCGCGGCCCTCTATCCGGGCGCCGCCGACGCCGGCGTGGTGGTCTGCAACGGCAGCGCGGAAGCGAACTACATCGCCTGCTGGCGGCTGGTGGAGCCCGGTGACACGGTGGCGGTCGGGGTACCCACCTACATGCAGTCGCACGGCCTGGCCGGGAACTTCGGGGCGCGGATCATCGAGGTGCCGTTGCACGAGGAGCGCGGCTGGCAGCCGGATCCGGAGGAGGTGCGTCGCCTGCTCGTCGGTAACATCCGGCTGCTGGTGATCACCAACCCGAACAACCCCACCGGTGCCACGCTGGACCGGGAGGCCAGGGCGGCGCTGATCGCGGCGGCCGAGCGTACCGGCGCCTGGATCCTGGCGGACGAGGTCTACACCGGGGCCGAGCTGAGCGGGGCGGACACGCCTTCCTTCTTCGGCCAGTACCCGCGCACGATCGCCACCGGGTCGCTGTCCAAGGCGTACGGGCTGCCCGGGTTGCGCATCGGCTGGGCCGTGACCACGCCCGCCATGGCCGCCGACCTCTGGTCCCGGAAGGATTACACCACCATCGCGCCGGGGGCGCTGACCGATCACCTCGCCCGGCTGGCGCTGGACGACGCCGTCCGCCCCCGGATCACGGCCCGCACCCGGGACATCATCCGGCGCGGCCTGGCCGTGCTGCGGCCCTATCTCGAGCGCTGGGGCTGCAGCTGGCGCGCCCCCGAGGCCGGCGCCATCTGCTACGCGCACTATCCCTGGCCGATCAACTCGTCGGCCTTCGCCGAGCGGCTGCGCGCCGAACGCAGCGTGCTGGTGGTGCCGGGCGACCAGTTCGCGATGGACGGGTACGTCCGCTTCGGCATCGGGCTGCACGACGAGCCGCACCACCAGGCGCTCGGGCGCGTCAACCAGCTGGTCCGGAGCCTGGGCGGGCCGGCCCCCGCGCCCTGAGCCGGGACGGCCGCTGCGCGCCCGGGTCCGCGGGCGGCGGCCGGGCGCGCAAAATGCGTCGGCCCACCGGGCGCAGGGGGCGGCCGCAGGTGACCGGAAGTACGATTGCCGGGCCCGACGCGGCGGGCGTATATTGCCGCCGCATGTTTGGAGTGTCCGTAGCTGACGTCAGGCCGCTCCGGCGGGCGCGTCGCTCGTCCGAGCCGCGTATCTGCATGCCCTTCCCCAGCGATCACCGGCATACCCGAGCACCCCTCTAACGCGAGTTGGATTCATGGCGTATTCCTCGAATGCCCGAAGGCGTTGCGCACGATCCGGCCGAGCCCTGGCGGGCGTGCTGGCGGCGCTGGCGGGCGCGTGCGCCCCGGCCGTACCGCGGGCGCCGCTCGCGCCCGCGGAAATCCCCGTAGTCGAGGCCCGCCTGGCGGCGGACGCGAGCGACACGGAAGCGCGCCTGCAGCTGGCGGACGCGTACCGGCAGGCAGGCCGCCCCGAGGCGGCGGCGGCGCTGCTCCAGCCGGCGCGCGCGACCGAGCCGGCCGCGACCTATTTCCTGGCGCTGGTACGCGAGCAGCAGGGTGATTTCCCGGAGGCCCGTCGCCTGTACAACGACTACCTGGCGCGCGGCCGGGATGCCGAGGTGCGAGGCCTGGTCCGCGACCGGCTGCAGCTGCTGGGCCGGCTGGAGCTGCAACGGGCGGCGCAGGACGCGCTGCGCCGGGAGCGCGAGCTGGCGAGCACGGTGCCGGCGCCAGGCACGGTTGGAGTGTTCCCGTTCCTGGCGGCGACCACCGATCCGCAGCTGAGCGCGCTGGGCACGGCCATGGCCGAGCTGCTCACCACCGACCTGGCGCAGACCAGCCGGCTCAAGGTGGTGGAGCGTGCGCAGGTGGCGGCCCTGCTGAACGAGCTGAAGCTGACGGCCAGCGGACGCGTCGATCCGGCCACGGCGGCCCGGAGCGGCCGCCTGATCGGGGCCGGTCAGATCGTGCAGGGGCGAGTGGAAGGGACGGAGGCGGCGCTGTCGCTGCAGGCGGCGGTGCTGCAGGTCGGGGGCCGGGCAGCGGCGCGCGCGCCGCTGCAGGAGCAGGACCAGCTGGCCCGGCTCTTCGACCTCGAGAAGCGCATGGCGCTCGGCATCTACGAGCGGCTGGGCATCCAGCTCACGGATGCCGAGCGGCAACGCGTCATGCAGCGGCCGACGACCAACGTGCAGGCGCTGCTCGCCCTGGGCTTCGGTCTGGAGGCGCAGGACGCGGGACGTTACGCGGAGGCGGCGCAGCAGTTCGGCCGCGCCGCGCAGCTCGATCCGCAGTTCCGACTCCCGGCCCAGAAGCGGGCGGAGAGCGAGGCGCAGGATCGCGCCGTCTCGGTGACTCCGGTCGTGCAGGTGCAACTCGGCTTCATCGAGTTCGACGCGCACCGGCGCCGGCAGAACTTCGAGATTCTCGACCCGACCGTACCGGACCCGGGCAATCGTGACGTGCACGATGACGTGCTCGGCCCCGGTACGATCCAGATCATCATCAAGCGCCCCGGAGGTGCCCAGTGACCAGCGTCATGACACGCGGGCGGTGCGGCGTGCTGTGCGCCGTGCTCGCGGGGCTCGCCAGTGCGGGCGCAGTGCAAGGCCAGCTGCCCGGTGCCCGCGCGGGCGCCGGGGTCCGGCTGGAGAACTACTCGTTCAGCGAATCGGCCGCCGTCAACATCGACCAGATCCAGCTGCTCACCGTGCCGGTGAGCGCCCGGGTGCCGATCGGCTCACTGCTGGAGCTGGCGGTGAGCGGCGCGTTCGCGCGCGGCACCGTGACCCGGCCGGTCGGCGGAGAGCACGAGCTGTCCGGGATGACCGACACCGAGGTGCGGCTCACCGCCAGCCTGGCCGCGGACCGGATCCGGCTGGGCGCGGTGGCGCTGCTCCCGACCGGGGTCTCGGAGCTGGATACGGCGCAGGCGGACGTGACGCACATGATCGCAGCCGACCTGCTGCCGTTCGCGATCTCGCACTGGGGCACCGGCGGCGGGTTCGGCCTGAATGCCGCGGCCGCGCTGCCGGTCGGACCCAGCACGACCGTGGGGTTCAGCGCCGGCTACGTGCTGGCCCAGGAGTACGAGCCGCTGGCCGCCACCGGCGCCAGCGTGTTCAACTACCGGCCCGGCAACCAGCTGCACGTGCGGGCGGCCCTGGACCAGCTGATCGGCCGGAGCAGCAAGCTGTCACTGCAGCTGACCTACCAGCAGTTCACCGAGGACCAGGGCAACCAGCAGAACATCTACCAGTCCGGCGACCGGCTGCAGGCCCTGGGCACGCTGGCCTTCGGCGCCGGCCGGCGGGGAGCAGGCATCCTCTACGCCGGGTTCCTGCGGCGGCTGGAGGGCTCCTACACCGATACCCAGCTGCCGGTCACGCCCGTCCAGGACCTGCTCTACGCGGGTGGCACCCTGCGGCAGTCTTTCGGCGGAGTGGTGCTGGTGCCGTCCGTGGATGTCCGCGTGGTGGGCAACGATGCCGGCGTGGACCAGGGCTATACGCTGACCGCGGGCACCGGCCTCGAGCTGCCGCTCGGGAGTATCGAGGCGGTACCGTCCGCGCGCCTGCGGATCGGGCACATCACCGTGCTCGAGAACCAGGAGAGCGGCTACTCGGGCATGGAACTGGGGTTGACGCTCCGTAACCGGAGCCTGACGCGATGACTGACATGCGACGTGTCGTATCCGTGGCCTCGCTCGCGGCTGCCGCCTTCCTGGCCGGCTGCGACGACGGCCTGATCCGGCCGCCGGCCCCGGCCGCGCCGGCCGCAGTGGCGATTGCCGCTTCGCTCGACTTCAACCTGGGCGGGCTGAACGAGGCCTACCTGAAGGTGAACCAGCTCTCGCTCCGGTTCCTGGCCGGGAGCGAAGTGCGGCTCGCACAGACGGTCCCGTTCAACCCCACGGCATCGGAGACCGTCGTCTCGCTGGAGGTGCCGCTCAAGGCGGCGGTCGAGAGCTTCACCGTACAGCTGGACCTGCTGAGCACCAACCAGAAGCTCTTCACCGGCACCGGCACGGCCGAGCTCAGCTCCGGCAGTGCGAAGGAGGTGCAGATCCCGATCCTGCCGGTGGTGAGCGGGATCAACTGCGCGGGCACGCCGTTCCCGATCAGGGTCTACCAGGCCGCCCGCCGGATCACCGCGGCCGCCCTGTTCGCCAGCGGCGACACGGTGCCCGGAGTAGCCGTCAGCTGGAGCACGTCCAACGCGAGCATCGTGACCGTCAATCAGGCCGGCGACCTGATGGGCCTGCAGGATGGCACCGCACAGGTCACGTGCAGCGTGCAGACTTTCAGCAGCACCCGCCAGGTGGACGTGCTGGCGGCGGTCGCGACCGTGCAGGTCACGCCCGCGCTCGATACCGTCAACGTGGGCACGAGCGCCCCGTTCACGGCCGCGTTCAAGGACTCGCTCGCGCATCCCATCACCACGCCGCGGGCCACCACGTGGTCCTCGAGCAGCCAGTCCATTGCCACGATCAACACGGCGGGACTGGCCACCGGCGTGGCGCCCGGAACCGCGACGATCAGCGCCACGAGCGGCGGCGCCATCGGCACCGCCACGCTCCTGGTGCTGTCGCTGCCCGTGGTGACGACGCTGGCAGCTACTGGCGTCGACTCGGCGGCCGCCACCCTGAACGGCAGCGTAAACCCGCAGGGTTTGGCGACGCAGGGCTGGTTCCGGTGGAGCCTGAACCCCGATCTGTCCGGAGCCCAGGAGACCGCTCGGCAGCAGGTCGGATCGGGGAACGTGGTCCAGGCGATCAGCCAGCGCGTGAGTGGTGTGGCAAACCAGACCTACTACTACCGCGCCCTGGCCAGCAGCGCTGGCGGCACTGCGCAAGGTGACATCGCCAGTTTCACGACGCGGTCCACGCCCGGAATTCGCACCATCAGCGGAATTCCACAACTCTCGGGAGCGGCGCTCCAGGGCGAGATCGACCCGCTGGGTCTGTTCGCCCAGGCCTGGTTCCAGTGGGGCACTGACCCCACGTTTGCGAGGGCGGATTCCACGCCCAAGCAGAACTTCGCCGCAGGCCGTGGCTTCGTGCCCACGAGCGGCTCGCTCGTCAACCTCACGGGCGGAGTCACGTACTACTTCCGGGCGGTAGCCAGGAACAACGTTGGCACCAGATACGGGCAGTCCATGTCATTCGTGGCGAACGGCCCGCCCGTGGTCACCACCCTGGCGGCGAGCGCGGCCGGCACGAGCGCCACGCTGAACGGCACGGTGAACCCGAACGGCACGGCCACGAGCGTGCGCTTCGAGTGGGGGACCAGCCCGTCGCTGGCCGGTGCCACGTTTACGGCGGCGCAGAACATCGGCGCCGGTACCTCTGCGGTGGCGGTGCAGGCCGGTGTCAGCGGCCTGGAAGGTGGCGCCACCTACTACTTCCGGGTGACCGCGACCAACCAGGTCGGCACCAGCAACGGGAGCATCCTGAGCTTCACGCTGCCGCGCGCGCCGAGCGTGACCACGCTCAGCCCGACCGGCATTACGACCGTCGCGGCCACGCTACAGGCGAGCGTGAACCCCAACGGTGCGGCCAGCACGGCCTGGTTCGAGTGGGGCGTGGGTGCGCAACCGTTCTCGTTCACGCCCACCTCGCCCGCGCAATCGCTGCCGGCCGGAAGCACGGCCAGCAGTGTTTCGTTCACGCTGGGCGGTCTGGTATCGGGCAGGACGTACAGCTACCGGGCCGTGGCGAACAACGCGCAGGGAACTACTACCGGCAACCTGGTTACATTTACCACGGCGGGGCCGCCGTCGGCGCAGTACACGAACCTCACGTATGTCGACGTTCCCGGAACGGTCGCGGTTGGCTACTACGCCATGCATGGATACGGCACGGCAACACCCAACGGCGCGGCCACCCAGGCGTGGTTCGAATATGCCAACGACCCGTTCGCCACGACGTGGGGCGCCACCGCGCACGTGAATGTCGGCAGCGGCTTTTCGCCCGTGGCGTACGATCGGACGTGGACGTTCACCCCGGAATACTGCTACACGTTCTATTTCCGGGTGGTGGCGGAAAACACCTACGGTCGGACCACCGGCCCGATCCTGGCCTGGAACTGCGAGTCCGGAGTGTACTTGTGGGTCCCGTGATTGGCAGCCCATGGGAACGCGGATCATATCGAACCCGAGCAGCGGAGACAGCAGTATGATCAAGACACCAGGAGGGCGGGTGCTCCCCGCGATCGCAACTCTGCTCCTGCCGGTCGCCCTGGCCGCGCAGCAGACGCCGGACACGCGACCCGGCGTGGCGGTGCTGCCCTTCCAGCAGGGCATCTCGATCGGGGCGCAGAAGGAGACGCTGGACGCGCTCTCGATCGGGCTGCAGCAGATCCTGATCACGGAGCTGTCGCAGAACGATGCCATGAGGGTGGTGGACCGCAGCGTGCTGCGTGACCTGATGGCGGAGCAGGACCTGGCCAAAGAAGGCCGGGTGGATGCCGCGACCGCGGCGAAGATCGGGAAGCTGGTGGGCGCGCGCTACGTGTTCACCGGCGGCTTCAACGACGTGAACGGCCAGTTCCGGCTGGATGGCCGGGTGGTGGACGTGGAGACGTCGGAGATCGTGCGGGCCGAGCAGGTGACGGACAAGCGTGACAACCTGTACGGCATCGTGATGGACATGTCGAAGAAGATCACCGGTGGGCTCAAGCTGCCGGCGCTCAAGCCGGAAGTGGCGCAGGAGCGGGAGGTACGGCGGAGCGAGCTGCCGAGGGAAGCAGTGATCCTCTACTCGCAGGCGCAGTTCTACCAGGATCGTGGGGACACGGGCCGGGCGAAGGAGCTGTATCGCCGGATCACCACGGAGTTCCCGCGCATGACCGAAGCCAAGGAAGCCCTGAAGCGGATGGAAACGACTGGCTGAGCGCCGGCCGATCGCTGGCGCGCGCCCGGGCGCGCGCCGCAGCACGGCCGCGCGGCGAACTGCCGCGCGGCCGTGTCTATTC
>VEPF01000378.1 GCA_012027055.1 Gemmatimonadota bacterium
GAGCTGCAGGCGGCCGCGCCGATGGTCAGCCCGGCGGGCGGTGGCTCCGGCGCGGCCGCCTGCAGCTCCGCCGCACGCTGGAGCAGTTGGCGCACCTGCTCGTCGGTGAAGGGCAGCGTCCGCTGCGAGGCCGCGGCCAGCGCGCTCGCGAACTCGCCGGCACTCGTATACCGGTGCTGCGGCCGCAGCGCCAGCGCGCGCACCAGCACCTGCTCGACGCGCCCGGGGTAACCGTCGAGGCGGTTGCGGTGCTCGGGGGGCAGCTCGTCGAAGCGGCCGAGCGTCACGTCCTCCGCGCTCGGCCACGCGGCCGGAGTCGCGCCCATCAGCAGCTCGTATACCACGCTGCCCAGGCTGTAGACGTCGGTGCGCGCGTCCAGCTCGCTCGTGCCGAGCGCCTGCTCCGGACTCATGTAGCCGAGCGTGCCGACCGAGAGGCCGGTGGTGGTCAGCCGACCGGCCGCGGCACCGCTCACGGCGCGCGCGATCCCGAAGTCGGCGACGACCGCGAGTCCCTCGTTGAACAGGATGTTCTCGGGCTTGACGTCGCGGTGGATCACGCCGCGGGCGTGCGCGTGGTCCAGGGCGGACGCGACGTCGCCGGCGATCCGGGTGATGGCATCGAGCGGGACCTGGCCGCCGCTCAGCAGCAGGCGCAGCGAACCGCCCGCCACGTACGGCATGACGTAGAACAGGACGCCTTCATCCGCCCCGGAGTCGAGCAGCGGCAGGATGTGCGGATGATTGAGGCCGGCCGTGATCTCGATCTCGCGCAGGAAGCGCTCGGCCCCGACGATCGCGGCCAGGTCCGGGCGCAGCACCTTGAGCGCCACCTCGCGATGGTGCTTCAGGTCGTTGCCCAGGAAGACCGTCGCCATCCCCCCGCGCCCGACTTCGCGCAGGAGCTCGTATCGGCCGGCGACGATCCGCGTGCCCATGTGCCGCGCTCTCCGGGCGCCGGCGCCAGCCCCGACCGACGCCCCGGCAGGAAGCTCATGCAGCGCGGCTGGCTGCCCCCAATCTATGGCGCGCGGCGTAATCCTCCCAGCCAGTCGGCCACCGCGCCCAGCACGCTCTGGTCCACGCGCGCGCTCGGCAGCCGGTCGTAACGCGTGAAATCGCCGGTGGAATCAGGAACCAGCAGGTGATTCAGCCCGGGGAAGACGCGCACGCTCACGCGCGGAGCGCCGGCCCGCCGGAACACCGCCGCCAGCGCTGCCGCCTGATCGCTCGGCACTTGACGGTCGTTCCCGCCGTGCATGATGGCGACGTCACCGACCCGCACCGCCGCCGCGACCGCCGCGGCATCCCAGCGAAAGACCTCGCGCCGTCCGCTCACCGCCAGGCTGTCCAGCTGTCGATCGAGGCGCGCGATCAGGGAGTCGCGCGGCAGCGCTGCGGGCTGGGGCGTGTGCTCGAGCAGCCAGAGGGCCTGCGCCCGCGTCGCCGCGCGCGTATCGGCCGCGCCGGGCAGCCGCACCAGGCCGGCCAGCTCGTGGTCGGCCGCGGCCACCAGCCTCGCGATGCGCCCGCCATCCGCGTGCCCGAGGAGTACGACCCGGCGAGCATCGATCTCGGGACGGCGCCGCAGGTACGCCACGGCGGCCGCGACGTCCGCGGCCGCCGTTCGCTCGCTGCCCGCACCGTAGGCACCCGTGGACGCGCCGACGCCACGGTCATCGAAGCGCAGCACGGTCCAGCCGCGGCGTGCCAGTGTGGCCGCGATCTGCCGGAAGGGGCGCCAGCCGTCCGCAACCGGCGCGTAGCTGTCCCGGTCCTGGGCGCCCGAACCGCTGATGGTGACCAGGGCGGGCAGACGCTCTCCCGCCCCCGCCGGAAGCGCCAGCGTGCCCGCGAGCACCACCCCCGGCTCCACCTCGAAGTGCACTTCCTCCGTCCGATACGGCGCCCCTGGTGGCGCGCCGTAATCCACGGCCGCGAACCGAACCGCTTCGACGGCCGCGGCAGATACGCGGGTGATCGTCTGCCCGGCTTTCGGCAGCATGATCTGCTGCCCCCGGCCTGCGGCGGCGAGCTTCACCGTGTACGTGTCGCTGGCGATCACCCGCACGTCGGCGCCGTGCCGCAGCACCCGCAGGCTCATGCGCCGCAGGTTCGGAAAGGCCACCACCGCCAGGTCCACCGAGTCCGCCCCCGCCGCCAGGGCGCAGTCCACCACCGCCACCTGGAACGCGTCCGCGTCGCCGGCCAGTACCGCGGCCGCGCCCGGCATCGGTAGCGCAACCGACCGGCGGACGTCGCCCGCTACTGCCGCCACCCGCACGCTGTCGCCATCCAGCCGCACCGACACCTGCTGCACCGGCGTGGTCCCCGGCGCCGAGCGCCACGGGAATACCTTCGCCTCCGCGTCCCGCGGACAGCCGCGCCCATCCAGCGCGCCGGCTACCTCCAGGCGGGCACGGTTCGGCACGAACACTTCCGCGCGCAGCGCGTCCGGCGTCCGCAGCACGCGCTCCACGCTCACCGTGTCACCCGCGGTTCCCGCCACCACGATCCCGTAACGCTCCGCCTGCGGCGCCTGCACCATCAGGAGAGCCAGCAGCAGACCGGTCATGTTCCCTCCTCCTCCGCCAGCTCGAACACCGACTCGACCGGCACCCCGAATGCCCTGGTGATCCGCAGCGCCAGCGCGAGCGACGGGACGTAGCGCTCCTGCTCCAGCAGGATGATGGTCTGCCGCGTGCACCCGACCCGGTCCGCCAGCTCCTGCTGCGTCATCTCACCATGCTCGAAACGCAGCCGCCGGATCCGGTTCCGTATCTCCGCCCTGGCCATGGTCAGCTCCTGCGATACCCGGCCAGGATGCCCACCGGCTCGGCCAGCAGGTTCACCAGCAGGCACGACCAGAACAGCAGGTACAGGTAGAACACCGGTACCGCGCCCGCGCCGTGGAACCGTTCCGTCAATCCGACCGTCCAGATCGCCAGCGTCACGAGCACCGCTACCGCCTGCGCCGCGGGCGCCTGCGCCAGGATCGCCTGGTCCCTCTCGTCCAGCGCACCCGCCTTCGCACCGGGGCGCTTCGCCCACATCGTGACGCCAGCCGCGGCTGCGACTGCCGCCAGCACCAGGGCCGTGAACAGCAGACGCACCCCGTCATCCTCATAGGTGCGGTCCGGACCGTTCACGATCACCCCCGCGGCTGCTCCCCCGCTCAGCAACAGACCCGCTCCGCGTGCCCCCCACGCCGCCCGCTGCCGCGCCGTGGCCGGCAGCTCCACTCCCTCGGGCAGCGGCTCCCGCGCCGGCTGTGCCCGCCGCCCTCCTACCCAGACCACCGCCAGCCCGCCCAACAGCGCCAGGACCGCCCACATTAGCACCGACATGAGCCACCCCCCTGATCATTGCGCCTCGTGCAGCTACCTCATCGTCCCGCACATCCAACGTAATCGCGTTCTGACAACATGTCAAGTATTTCTTACATATACCGCTCCGGGGTTCACGGCAGCGGAGGCGCAGCAGGCACACCCTGAGCGCGGCCGGGCTGGTGGCGGGGTGTCCGGCCCGCTGCGGGCGCGTTGCCCCCGGCGCGTTGCGGGCGGACGGCCGGGTCGTGCTAGATTTGGTGCGCCGACGCGGGCGCCGACCGCTCGTGCGGCGCTGAGCGGGTGTCTCCATGTCCAGTCCCGATCCCGTCCGTCGATTCGCGGCGTTCCGGCGCCTGCTGCTGCCCCTGCTCGTGCTGGCCGGGCTGGGCGGTTGTACCGACCATCCCACCGACGTCGATACCGACGATCCCGCTGCTGCGAATCCGGACTGGACCACCGCATCCCACGGCGACGCGGCGCCGGACTATGCGCTGGTGTTTCCGCAGGACTCCGTGAACGTCCTGCGCATCACCATGACGGCGGCGCACTGGGCGGCGATCCGGCAGAACATGGTGGCGCTCTGGGGCTTCGACTTCGGGCAGCCGGGGATGCCGGGCAGCATGCCGCTGGTGGATCCGCAGTACGTGGCCGTGCGGGTGGACTTCAACGGCCGCCACTGGGACAGCGTCGGCTTCCGGCTGAAGGGGAACTCCAGCCTTTCGGCGGCCTGGCGTCAGGGCAACTACAAGCTGCCGTTCCGCCTGAATTTCGACGAGCACGAGGACCGTTACCGCGCGGTGCACGATCAGCGTTTCCATGGCTTCGACGAGCTGTCCATGTCCGCCGGGTTCCACGACCCGTCGCTGCTGCACGAGAAAGTGGCGGCGGACATCTTCCGGCGCGCGGGCATTCCGGCCGCGCGCACGGCGCACTACCGCGTGTTCGTTGATTTCGGGGCCGGGTCCAAGTACTGCGGCGTCTACACCATGGTGGAGGTGATCGAGGACACCATGGTGAAGGACCAGTTCGGCGAGGAGAGCGGCAACATCTACAAGCCGACGTCGCAGCTGCGCGACTTCCTGCCGGCGCAGTTCGAGAAGAAGAACCACCAGGAGCTGGCGAACTACGCCGACGTCCAGGCGTTCGTCGGCGCGTTGAACAGCATGCTGCGGACGTCGAATCCCGCGGCCTGGCGGGCCGGCCTGGAGGCCACGTTCGACGTCGAACATTTCCTCAAGTACCTGGCCGTCAACAATGCCATCGTGAACTGGGACTCGTACGGCCGGATGGCGCAGAACTACTACCTCTACAACCGCCCTGGCCGCGGACTGACCTGGATTCCCTGGGATCACAACGAGGCGCTCACCGGCGACCCGGGCATCATCGGCTCAGGGAGTCCCGGGCAGAAGGGCCTCTCGCTGTCCATGAACGAGGTCACCGCCATCTGGCCGCTCATCCGAAATCTGGCGGCGGACTCCGTGTACTACGCTCGCTACCGCGCGCACCTCGGGGCTTTCTACGACGAGGTGTTCACCGAGAGCGCCATGAACGCGCTGTTCGAGAAGTACCACCGCATGATCGCGCCTTACGTGGTGGGGCCCGATGGCGAGCAGCCGCGCTACACCTTCCTGCCCAGCCCGGACTCGTTCAACGTCGCCCTCGGCGTGCTTGGGTCGCACGTCCGCAGCCGGCGCGCGCTCATCGCCACCTTCCTGCAGCGGACGCCGTAGCACTCGGGGGGACATGATCCGGCCAAAGCGCTCCGGCTCCGCTTCCGGCACTGGGACGCCGCGGCCTGCCGCCGGCTGGTGCAGGAGGCCTCGCCCGGCCAACTGCTCGCGCTCGCTCCGAGCCGGCACGCCGAGCCCGTGGACTGAGCCTGCCGGACTCGTTCAGCGTCGCCCTCGGCGCGCTCCGGACGCACGTCCGCAGCCGGCGCGCGCTCAACGCCACTTTCCTCCAGCAGACGCCCTGGCCATCCTTTCAGCGCCTGAGCGGGTTTGATCAGTGCCCGCCGGCCAACGTGTCGAGCGCCGGCAGCGCCTTCCCGTCGAAGTCGAATAGCGTCGCGTTTTCCCAGGATGAGTGTACGCCGGGGATGGCCAACCATTCCGGCGCCCAGTAGAAGACGCCTTTCCCGCGCCCGCCCGGCACGTTCCCGAGGACCAGCCGCAGCGAACGCAGGAAATCCGCCTGGCCCTGCGGCGTGGCCGGATACGCGGGCAGCAGGTCGGCGCTCGTGCCCATGGAGTTCGCCGTCCCGTCCTTCCAGTCGAGCGTCCAGGGGTAGGCGGTCTCCACCACGTACACGTCCCGGGCATAGCGCGCGCTCAGGTCGGCCAGATTGGCGCCCAGCTGCCCGAGCGTGCCGTGCCACTTCGGGTAGTAGGAGACGCCGATCACATCGTACTCGAGGCCGCGCGCCTTCAGCTCGTCGAAGAAGTAGCGACCCAGCAGGTTGTCGCCGCCGTGGTCCAGGTGGATCATGAGCAGCGGCGGCTGCGCACCGGCCGCTTCCAGCACGCCCCGACGCGCGGCGTGGAGCAGCGTGACCAGCCGGTCCCATTGGGCAGGCTGGTTGTACGATCCGTCGACCCGGCCATCGGGCCAGAGCATGCCGGGCCGGATTTCGTTTCCGAGCTGGACCATGGTCGGCAGAGTGCCCTGGTCCTTGAGCGCTCCGACCACATCGCGGGTGTAGCGGTACACGCTGTCGGTGAGCACATCGAACGGCAGGCTGGTCCAGGCGGTTGGCTTGGTCTGCTGGCCCGGGTCGGCCCACGTGTCCGAGTAGTGGATGTCGAGCAGCAGCTGCAGACCCGCGGCACTGGTACGCCGGGCCAGCGCAAGTACCTCCGGGAGGCCGCTGTGCGCATCCGTGGGCGTGTGCCAGAGCCGCAGCCGGACCGCGTCCCAGCCGTGGTCGGCGAGCAGGCGCGGCAGGTCCCTGGCGCCGGCCGTATCGCGGTACGTGCCGCCGTGCTGCTCGATCGTTGGCAGGAAGGAAATGTCCCCACCGGCGAGCATGTCCGGCGGGGGCCGGTCTTCGGGCTCCTCCCCGGGGGTGCCGGGGTCCCGGCCGCAGCCCAGGAGCGCCGCGGCTAGCAGCAGTACGGCGCGCCGTATTGGCATCGGACTCCTGCGGCTGGGTTCGCCGGGCAAGGTCGCGCTACGGCTCCCGCAGGCGCTTCCCCTCGGCCGTGCGATACAGCTCGTCCAGCTTGCGCTCGTACTCCTCCACCGTGATCCGCCCGGCCACGTACGCGTCCCGCACCGCCGCGATCGTTCGCTCCAGGTCCCGCTGCGGGTTCGGCGAGGGCGCTGGCGCCGGCAGCGGCGCCCGCTCGCCGGGTCTGCCGATGCCGGCTCGCCAGGATCGGTCGGCCCACGGCGGGAATTGGCCGTAACGGGCGCGGAGCGCGCGCCGCCTCCAGCGGCTCCGTCTGGTGACCCGTAGCACCGCGATCGCGATGATCGCGATCACCAACCAGGACATGACCGCCTCAGTCCCCGGTCCTGCCGCGCGCGTGCAGCGCCTCCAGCTCGCGCAGCGCCCGCTCGATGATCTCCTTCGTGCGCGCCGTCATTTCCGGATCAGCCTTCACCATGCGCTCGAACGTGAGTTGTGCCAACCGCCCGAACCGGCTCGCCACTTCCGCCATCTCCGGACTGAAGAAGCGGCTCGTGATGTCTGCCACCCGGCCGGCAATGTCTTCGACCACGTCCTGGTTCTCGTCCAGGTGCGCCCGGCCCGCATCCGTGATGTGGTAGACCTTCCGCCCTTCCTCCTCCACCACCCGCACGTAGCCCTGGTCCTCCAGCATCTGCAGCGTCGGGTACACCGTCCCCGGGCTCGCGCGGTAGCAGCAGCCCGAATGCTCCTCCAGCGCCTTCATGACCTCATACCCGTGCATTGGCCGGCCGCACAGCAGCTTCAGGATCACGAACTTGAGATCCCCCCGGTCATACATGCGCCAGCGCGACCGCCCGCCCGTTCCCGCGCTGAACCCGCCGAACGCCCAGCCGTCCCATGGACCGTTCCGTTGCCGCATACTGCGCTCCTGAATGAGTCTTCGCCTCTCTATCCGATATATCGTTCCATAGCCGATATGTCAAGATATATCGAAAAAGCGGACGGGCGCTTGCCAGCCCGGCCCAGCGGGAGTTATCGGTTCCGACACCACTGCACGTGATCTCCGCCGGGCGATCATCGCTGCGGGCAGCTCTTTGCGCGCCGTTCGACCGAATGCCGGCGGCGACCGTGGGACACTCAGCGCCGGGCGCCGTGCCGCCCCGGGGGTCAGCTTGGAACTAGGGCAACGGATCGGCTTCCAGGGGGAGCCGGGCGCGTTCAGCGAGAGCGCGGTGTGCGCCTTCGATCCGGGCGCGGTAGCGGTTCCGCGGCCCACTTTCCAGGCCGTGATCGACGCGCTTGCCGCCGGCGAGGACGACCTGGGCATGCTGCCCGTGGAGCACAGCCTGGCCGGCGCGGTCAGTGCCGCCTGGGACGCGCTGGCCGAGGGTCCGGTGCGGGTGGTGGCGGAGGTGATCGTGCCTGTGCGCCTCTGCCTGCTGGGTCTGCCCGGCGCCGGTGCCGCGGAGCTGCGCGAGGCGCGCTCGCACCCGGTGGCGCTCGCGCAGTGCCGGCGCTTTCTCCAGGCGCGTCCCTCGCTCCGCATGGTGGCGGTGGAGGATACTGCCGGTGCGGCGCGCGAAGTGGCACGGCTGGGCGATGCCGGGCTCGCCGCGATCGCTTCCGCCGCGGCCGGCGAGCGCTACGGCCTCGCCGTACTGGACGCCGACATCCAGGACTCGACCGACAACCAGACCCGATTCTTCGTGGTACGGCACGAGCCCGCGGCCGCCCCGGACCCGGGGGAGAGGACGTCGCCTGCGCCACCGGACCCCGCGGCGGTGCGGCCGGCGCTGAAGAGCGCGCTGGTGGCGGTGACGGATGATCGGCCGGGGGCGCTGCGCGATCTGCTGTCCGTGTTCGCGGACCGGCGGCTGGACCTCTCGCACATCGCCTCGCGGCCCGGCGGCACGCCGTGGACGTATTCGTTCGTGCTCGAGGTCCGCCACGGCGACGCCGCGCAGCTGAGCGATGCTTTGCGCGCCGCGTCCGCGGTGACTCGCAGCATCCGCGTGCTCGGGACGTTCCCGGCCGCGGCGCGCCATCAGCAGTGAGGTGGGCAAGGTGCGTCCGACCATAGTTCGCCTGCTCTCGAACCTGGCGAGCACGCGCGAGATCCAGCTTTACCTGGAGCGTTTCGCGGAGCTCGATGCCACGCGCTTCGCGGTGGTCAAGGTGGATGGTGCGGTGCTGGGCGGTGACCTCGGCGAGCTGGTTTCATCGCTGGCATTCCTGCAGCAGGTGGGGCTCACGCCGGTGGTGGTGCACGGCGCCGGTCCGCACCTGGACGTGGACATGGCGGCGGCCGGGATCGACAAGCGCGTGGTGGACGGCCTGCGCTACACCACCGTGGCCGGACTGGCCATCGTGCGCCGCGCGCTGCAGCAGGAGAACCTGCGACTGGTGGAAGCGCTGCAGGCGGAGCGGGTGCGCGCCACCTCCTTCCACACGGGCGTGTTCGAGTGCACACTGCTCGGCCGCCGCCGGTACGGCCTGGTGGGCCGGGTGACGCGCGTGCAGACGGCCGGGATCGAGGCCGCGATCGCGGTTGGCTCGATCCCGGTGGTCGCGTCGCTGGGAGAAACCGGCGGCGGCCAGATCCTCAACCTGAGCGCGGACCACGCGACGCATGCGCTGGTCGAGCGGCTCGAGCCGTACAAGATCATCCTGCTCAACCAGGCGGGCGGTCTGATCGATGAGCACGGCGAGGTCATCGACTCCGTGAACCTGAGCACCGAGTATGCCGAGCTCATCCGCCAGCCCGGGTTGCCCGAGGCCACGCGCACCGAGATCCGGCGCATCCACGGCCTGCTCATGCGCCTGCCGCCCGCCAGTTCGCTCTCGGTCACGCAGCCCAGCGAGCTCGCGCGCGAGCTGTTCACCCATCGCGGCTCCGGCACGCTGGTGCGCCGCGGCGAACGCATCCGCCGTTACGGCTCCTGGGCGAAGCTGGACCTCGCCCGGCTGCGCGCGCTGATCGAGTCGAGCTTCGGCCGCACCCTGGTCGACGACTACTTCGAGACCACCAGGCCGTACCGCATCTACTGCACGGAACACTACCGCGCGGCCATCATCCTCACCCGCGAAAACGGCCTCACTTACATGGACAAGTTCGTGGTGGGGGAGGAAGCGCAGGGGGAAGGCCTGGGGCGCGCGCTCTGGCACGTGATGCGGCCGGAGAACCCGCAGCTGTTCTGGCGCTCCCGGCGGGACAACCCGGTCAACGATTTCTACTTCGCCAACTGCGACGGCGCGCTCCGCGACCCGCACTGGACCATCTTCTGGTACGGGATCGGCGAGCTGGACGCGGTGCAGCGCGCCATCGAGCACGCCCGCCGGCGGCCGGCCACGCTCCGGGGTTGAAGCCGGGCGGCGATGGGGCTGCAGCGGGCTGTTCCGAGCGAGGCGGCGCGGCCGGCCTTCCCGGCACGCTTGCCCCGAACGCAACCGGCGCACTAGCATTCCTCAGCCTGCCGTAGCGCACCCCTTCCGTTCTCCCGGGAGGCCTGTGCCCATGCCGTCAACGACGCGTGCCGTGGCGCATCGTTCCTGCCGGACCGCCTCGTCCGGCAGCACCGCCGGACCGGGCGCGCGCGCCGGGCGAAGCGGATCCCTTCTCAGCCCGAAATTTCCCCAACCCAACTTCCTCGAGCGAGTGCCTATGAGCGCCTCCGGCCGTTGCTACCGGGTGCTGTGCGCCGTGCTCCTTCTCGCCGCGTGCGGCGGCGGTGATGACTCGTCGGGTCCGTCGGGGGTGACGGTGGCCCGCGTGGTGGTGTCCCCCACGGCGCCCACGCTGGAGGTGGGCGGAACCGTGCAGTTGAGCGCGAGCGTCCAGGATGCGAGCGGCAAGACGCTCGACCGTCCGGTCACGTGGGCCAGCAGCAACCCGTCGGTGGCTGACGTGGCCGGGGCCGGGACGAGCGCGACCGTGACCGCGAAAGCCGGGGGTGGGGCCACGATCAGTGCGAGCGCGGGCGGGCAGACCGGCACGGCGTCGGTTACCGTCAACAACCCGGTACCGGTGCTGACCACGCTGGCGCCGACTGCGGCCGCCGCCGGCGGTGCGGCGTTCACCCTGACGGCCACGGGCAGCGGCTTCGTGAACGGGGCGGTGGTGCGTTGGAACTCACAGAATCGTAACACCACGTTCGTGAGCGCCACCGAGCTGCAGGCTGCCATCGCCAATAC
>VEPF01000048.1:0-8981 GCA_012027055.1 Gemmatimonadota bacterium
CGCACCGGCGGCAGCCCATCGTTCCCATCCTGGGCCGCCAGCGGCGCGCCCGAGACGGCCGCCAGGCACAATGCCAGACCAGCAGACCGCAGCGTCACGATGATCTCCTTGTGGGCACGAACCCGGATCAGCGAGCAGGGCGGCGAACGGCCGGGCTGCGTTCGCCGCACATGAATAGTACGCACCGGCATGCCCCGCGGGTTCCGGACGGAAACGGGGGCGGGGTCAGGCCTGCGGGCGCGTCCAGCGGCGGGCGGGCTCGAGCGCGGCGAGCCGGCGCAGGTTGCCGAGCGCGCGGCCGACCAGCATGCCGCGCATGCCACCCGCGACCGCGATGCCGGCGACGTCGAACACGGTCAGACCGACGCCCTCCACGGCGAAGCGAGCAGAACCGAGCAGGAGCGCGAAGAGGTTGAGCCCGATCAGCGCGATGCGCACCTCGGTCGGACCGAAGCGGCCGTAGCTGAACGTGAACTCGCCGAAGACGTGCGTCTCCAGGTACACGTTCACCGAGAGCAGCAGGTAGGCGACGATGATCGCCAGGCCGACCGAGAGCAGCATGTAGGGCGAGAAGCCGAGGCCCAGGCCGATGGCCAGCGTGGAGTACGCGTCCGTGAGGTGGTCCAGGTAGTAGCCGTACCGGGGGCGTTCCGTCTTGCGGTACCGGGCCACGGTGCCGTCCAGGCTGTCCCCGAACCAGTTCAATACCACGGCCGCGTTGACCAGCCAGAGCCAGTGCGGCGAGCGATTGCTCAGGGCATAGCCGATGCCCACGAAGGTCGAAGCGAGCAGGCCGAGGCTGGTGAGATGGTCGGGCATGACCCAGGCGGGGAGCCGGGGCGCCAGCCACTGCAGGGCGCGCCGCTCCACCTGCGCGAGGGCCGAGGCGTTCGTGCGTACGTGTTCGCCCGCGCTCGCGGTCATGGTCAACCTCCCCTGCTGGATTACGGTCCGTCCCACCCCGGAACGTGGCTCGCGCGGGGGGCGCGAGCAAGCGGGCAGAAGTGCCCGAAACACGCGGGTCTGGATTGCGGCTGCGGCTCAGGCCCGGGCCGCGGCGCCGGAACGCACGCCCGGGTGATCGGCGTGCGGCTCGGGCAGGCCCCGCCACACGATGACCGTGCTGAGGAGCATGAAAAATGCCGAAGCGGCGGTGTTGGCCAGGTAGCCGAAGCGTTCGTAGCTGCCCGCGGCGAGCAGCCCGCCCACCGCAAAGCCGAGCTGGCCCATGCCCACCGTGAGGCTCATCAGGCTGCCCCGGCGCGTGCCTGGGACCAGCTGGGTGAGCAGTGCCTGCAGCGGCCCCACGCGCGCGGCCACCAGCATCATGTTGACCACGAAGAGCAGGAGCACGGCCGGGTAGGAACGGGCCAGCAGCGGGGTGCAGAACACCACCGCGGCCAGGCCGATGCTCGCGCCAATGATCACCCGCTTGCGGCCGATCCGGTCCGAGAGCCGGCCGGTGCGCGGGCCGGCGAGCACGTTGGCCACGCCGCCGGCCAGGAACAGGGATGCGATCTGCTCGGGGTGGATGCCGATGCTTTTCTCCAGCCACGTCGGCAGGTACACCACGAAGAGCGCGTTGCCCAGGAACGTGATGGCGAACACGGCCACCGCGGCCAGCACCGGCCCCTGCCGTAGCATGGCGCGGTACGCCGCGGCCGCGGCCAGGACCGTGAGCGGCGTGCGCTCGCGCGGCACGTTGGGCTGCGGCACCACCCGCCAGACCAGCACGAAGGTGGCGGTCATGCAGGCACCGAAGAGCAGGTAGGCCGCGCGGAAGCCGGAATGCGCGGCGATCACGGTGCCGGCCGGAATGCCGATGATCTGGCCGAAGGCCATGCCGGTCATGACCCAGCCGGTGGCCCAGCCGCGGCGCCGGTAGGGGAAATAGTCGCCGACATAGGCCACGGCGGCGCCGCTCAGCACGCCCCCGGAGGCGCCGGCCAGGGCGCGCGCGAAGAGCAGCGAGCCGTAGTTGAACGCGAAGGCGTGCAGCCCGAGCGCGAGCGCCATCATCCCGGTGCCGGTCAGCAGGATGCGGCGGCGGCCGACGCGGTCGGAGATGGGCCCGGCCAGGAGCGCCACCAGTCCCAGCATGATGGCGTCGATGGCCACGAGGTGACCGAGCGCGGCCGCGCCGATCCCGAGCTGCTCCCGGATGCGGGGGAAGATCGGGGAGATCAGCATCACCTGGCTCCCCGACGAGAAAACCATCAGCCAGAGCACGAACACCACCAGGTGCGCGCGCGGCGGCAGGGCGTCGTCGGCGGCAAGGGCGGCGCCCGGTCCCGGTGCAGCCGCCGGCGCGAGCGGAACGGCGGCCATCAACGCGGTGCGGCCCGGCCGCCGCTCAGAGGAGGTCCTGGGCCGCCTGCTGCAGCCGCTGGTACGCGGCCGTGGCCGGGCTGGCCTGGTTGGTGGTGTTGAACGCCGCGATCACTCCCGTCCGCGTCGCCGGGTCGAAGTAGCAGAAAGCGCGGAATCCCGCCTGGCTGCCGGTATGCCCCAGCAACTGCCGGTCGCCGCGGTGGATCAGGAAGAACGACAGCCCCATTTGCCGATCGGCCCCGGCCTCGTATCCCTGGGACATGGGGATCACCGGCTGCCACATCTCCTGCAGGCTGGAGCGCTGCAGTACCGTGTCGTAGTGCGCGCGCGAGCCGCCCGGCAGCACGGCATCGGTGAGGGACGCCACGAACCCGGCCAGATCAACCAACGGGGCGTTCCAGCCGCCGTTGGGAGTGGTGATGCCCGGATCGAAGTCGGCGCCGTTGTCAATGACCCTGGTGCCGCCCGCAGAATCCCGCCGCACGTAGTAGTTGTGCGAGCGATACGCGGCCAGGTGGTAGGGTGTGCTCCGGAAGTAGCTCCAGGTGAGGTCGAGGGGCGCGAAGATGTTCTTCTGGATGTACGCATCCCACGGATCGCCCGTGAGCAGCTCGATGACCCGAGCCAGGTAGATGAAGCCCGGGTTCGAGTAGCCGTACCGGGAGCCCGGCCGGAAGTGCAGCTGCTGGTAGGGCAGCATGGCCACGAGCTGGTGCCACGTGGTCGGCTCGAACGGTTGCCACGCTTCGCCGCCGGAATACGGCCAGGTCGGGTTCATGAACCCGGCGCTGTGGGAGAGCAGCATCCGAATGGTGATGCTGTCGATCATGCCGTAGGGATCGTGCACCTGGCGCAGTTCGGGGACCCAGCGGACGATGTGGTCATCGAGCGAGAGCCGGCCGCGGTCGCGGAGTTGCATGATGGCGATGGCGGTCAGGGTCTTGGTGATCGAGCCCCAGTGATAGATGGTCTGCTCGCCCGTGCGCACGCCGGCCGCGCGATCGGCGAAGCCCGTATCGTACCGGCCCACCACCTGGCCGTCCCGCAGCAGCAGCGCGCTCGCACCGACCACCCGGTCGCTGTCCGCGTACGCCTGGAACAGCCGCGTGAACTCGGACCAGCCGCGCGGCTCGCCGGCGACCAGAGCAGCCGCGCCGGCAGGCAGAGCCAGCAAGAGCGACAGCAGCAGTGCCGGCCCGGGTCTCACGGCTGCGTGCCGCCGAACCGGGCCACGACGTCCTGCGGGATGGCGGCCTTGTCGAGCATGATCCCGAGCACGCGCAGCGCGAACCAGTCATCCCGGATCCAGACGTATCCCCGCCGGCCGCTGCCCACACCGTGCGAATTCTTGATGAGGTACCAGTCGTGCCCGTCGAGCACGCGATGATCGACGGCGTGCACCAGGTGATCGTCGGTGGTCCGCTCGGTCTAGAATTCGATCTCGCGCACGGCCTCGTCGGTCACCTTGCCGGAGACCAGGCTGGGGTGGATGACGGCCAGACCCGCACCGTTCCACTGCGCGCCCAGGTCGCCCCAGTCGGTGTCGATCGCCACCGAGTAGCCGTGATCGAGCGCGTAGTTCATGATGGCGATGTAGGTCTCGAGCGGGACGTTGTAGTAGCCCTTGTAGTCCCACCAGTTGTCGGGCACATCCACCTCGCCGCGGCCCCAGAACGGGATCGACTGGTAGGAGGTCACCTCCCAGTAGTCATCGAGCTTGAGCTGCAGCACGTCGGTCGCGTACTGCTGCGGCGTCATGGTCTTGCCATCGACGATGATGTTGGCCGGCGGGTTCTTGAGATGGCGGTCCAGCACCGCGCGCACCTCCGCCACCATGCGGTCCGCGTCCCAGTCGCCCGCCTCCCGGTGCCGGGCCATCACGCCGAGCACTTCCTCGGTCATCTGCCCGGAGTTCTCGGGCTGCACGAAATCGCTCTCCGGGACGATGCCGTACTGCCGCACCAGCCGGATCACGTCGTGGCTCAGGCCGCCATCGCCGAGCGGCACGCCCGGCCCGCGATCGTGGAAGCCCTGCCCCTTGCGGGTGGCGAACTCGCGGGTCTTCTCGACCCAACCCCAGTAGACGACGTAGTACTCCGAGAGGTCGAGCTCGCGCCGCTGCGCGCCGAGCGCCGTCCGGATGGCCTCGTTGCCGCGCAGCACTTCCGACTCGAGCCAGGAGACCGTGGCGAACGACCAGCAGGTGCCGCCGCGCTGGGTCTTGATGGAGGTGTGGGCGATGTCGGTGCCGAGCCAGTTGGGCGCGTGGATAGTGTCGAAGAAGGCCTCGCGCTCCGCGTTGGAGACGGCGGCGCGGCCCTGGGCGGCGAGCGGGGCCACCCCCAGGAACGCGGTCGCGAGGCCCGGCAGGAGCCAGCCCGCGGCGGCGGTGAAGGTGCGTCCGAGCGCGGCCGCCCGGAGACGGCGCGCCCGGTCCTGCGAGGGCCGGTGGGAACGAGCGAACATCGTCAATCCTCCTGGTGATGGCCGCGCGGGCACGCGCCCGCGCGGTCCGTGGCGGCCGCCCGCGGCGGCCGGTCCGGCAACTCTGCTCAGGCCGTGTACAGCCTGATGATTTCCTCGAGCGCCCGGCGGCAGACGGCGCAGAAGCCCACCGGATCCCGCGAGAACATGATGCAGTCCAGCTCGGGCCGGTAGAGACCGGTGGTCTCGTATCCCGCGCCCTCGAACGCGCCCACCCGGCCGGCGTACTGCTGGCGCTTGAAGAAGGCCAGCTCCCAGTCCCGCTGTTCCGCGAAGAGCCGGTCGAAGTCGGCCTGCGGCGCGGTACGCGCGACCAGCTGCTGGCGCTGTTCGCGCACCCGCTGGGAGTGGGCCTCGTACTCGGCCTTGGCCCAGGGTGTGGGCAGCGGGGTGCCGGGTGGCACCAGACTCCCCCACTTGAGCGCAGCCGGCTGGTGCAGCGCAGTGATGTTGCGCTCCCACGGCTCGGGCTTCACCGCCGCGCCCGTCTGGTACGCGACGTCGCTGGTGTAGTACTCGTCGGCGAGCGCGGCGAAGTGGTGGGCGAACTCGTGGACGAACACGTAGTCCGCGAAGTCGCTGTCCACGGCCACGGTGGCGTGGCTGTTGTGGATGCCGCCACCGCCGTACTGCGCGTCGTTGACCAGCACCTCCACGAAATCGTAGGGCACCGCCGAGGCCAGGTCGCGGAGCGCGCGGTTGTCGAGCGTCAGGATGTAGCGCTCGGAATCGAAGATGTTGTACTCAGTGCCGGTGCGGGTCCGGCGCTGCACATCGGCGCGCGCGCGGTGAATGCCCCGTTCGGCCGCGGGCGCGAACACGCCCCGCACGTTGAAGCTGGCCTGCTGGCTCTTGAAGGGCTCCTCGCGGAAGAGCGCGGCCAGCAGCCGCTTCGCATCGGCCTGGAACTTGGCCGAATCGGCCGCGGTGTAGCCTTCCGCGATGAGCACGATGTCCACCGTGGTAGCGGGCGGCCCGTTCTCCTGGAACGCGATCACCCGGCCGGCGGGCGCGACCAGGGCGCGGTTCACGAAGCGGGAGGCGGGATCGATGTCCGTGCTCCAGACCTCCTGGAACTCGCCGATCTGCGTGGTGGTGCTGGGCGCACGCCTCTCCAGCACCACTTTCACCGGGCGGCGTGGCCAGGGGAAGCGGAGCGATTCGTGGTAGGTACGGTAGAGCGCGGCCGCCTCGGCCGTGGTGGTCCACTCCGCGAAGATGGAGGAGAAGCCGCGCGAGTAGAGGAGCGCGCCGCTGGCGGCGTCGCGCACCTGGAACCGGTAGACCCCCAGGTTGGTCGCATCGATCAGCTGGGTGCGGCTGCCGGGCCACTCGCCGTCCGCCACCACGCGATCCAGCGCCACGATCTCCTGGCCCTTGCCGCCGGTGTGGAAGTAGTCGACGCGCATGGTGCCGGCCGTGAAGCTCGCGTCGAATGCGGGCGCCGCCTGCTGCGCGGCGAGCGCGGATGGGAGCAGGAGCGCGAGCGCGAGCCGGCGGAATGGGACGCGGGGGGCGAGGGGACGGCGCATATCTGCCTCGAGAAGGGGAACGGGTCGATTCAGACGCCGGGCGCGAGCAGCAGCTCGGTGTGCGCGCTGGCCTGCCGCAACGCCCTGGCCTCGGCGTATTCCGGAGATGCCCACCAGGCGCGCGCGGCCGCGGCGTCGGGGAACTCGATCACCACCAGGCGCGCGGGCTGCCAGGTCCCTTCCATGGTCTCGACCGCACCACCCCGCACCAGGAACCGCCCGCCGTACGGCTCGAGGGCGGCACCAGAGAGCGCCTTGTAGCGCTCGTAGGTGACCGGATCGTGGACCGTGATCTGCGCCAGCACGTATGCCGCCATGACCGCCTCGGCTTCATCGGGGTTGTCGCGGATTTCGACGTCGACGCGCGTACCGCCGCGCAGCACCACGCCGGAATACGCCGCAGAATACTGGCGGGAGGCGGGCTCGCACCAGCCGGACGGGCGCGCGTGGGAGGCCGCCGCACATCGGCACCGGCGCGAGCCGGCGCTGCCGGAGGAGCCGATCCGTGCCGGGCGGCCGCCAGTGGTGCGGCGGCGGTGCTAACCCTGGGTCGGGTCGCGCACGATCCCGGCGAACAGGATGGTGCCGCTGGCCCGTTCCCGGATGACGAACAGGAACGGGCTGTCGAACACGAGCGCCGGAGGCAGCGAGGTGACGCCGACGGTCACGGCCGTGGCCGCCGCGGCCTCGGTCCCTTCCTCATCCACGGCGATGAACGTCTTGTGGATGACGCTGGAGACGTGCAGGTCCGGACGGGTGGCGCTGATGAGCGACAGGTCCGCCACGAACGGCGTGAACACGGCCTGCATGCCGAGCGTCCGGAGTGCCGTCTTCAGCTCCGCGCCGTAGCGGAAGCTGTACTTCGGCACGGTCAATTGCACCCGTCCCGGCTGCAGGGCGCCGAGCCAGGAGCCGAGCTGCTCGGCCGTGAGCGAGCCGACCAGGGCGGCCACGGGGCCCGCGCGCGGCGCGACCAGCAGCATGGCGTAGCTGCTGTCGCCGTAGCAGAGCTCCACGGCCTTCACGGCGCCGTTCTGGAACCAGCTGAAGGTGCCGTCCTGGGTCATGAGCTGCGCCTGGACGGTGCCGCCGTCATCGCGGCGGAAGCTGCCCGCGTGCGTGGCGCCTTTCTGGAACTGCGCGCTCCACGGCGCCTTGAAGTACATGGCGTTGATCAGGAACATCATGTCTTCCGGCTTGATGCTCGCGATCAGCTCCGGGATGCGGCCTCCGGTCGCCTGGGAGACCCAGGCGTTGATGGTGGCGGGCGCATTCGGAGCCGCGAAATCGAGCGGCCGCACCACCGCCCCGAAGCTGGTCCGCGCCTCCTCGAGGAACGCCGGCTTCACCGTGAAGCCGTCCCGGTACCAGATGCCGTTGGCGATGGTGAACGCGACCCGCGGGTCGCGCACGTGCAGCTGCTCCAGCAGCCCCCGATAGGCCGCGTTCACCGCGCTCCGGTCCAGGTCCTCGAAGCCAAGCACCCGGCGCATCTCGTCGTATGTGGTGCCCACCGCGCCGTTCATGGTCATGCCCAGTGCCATGGAGACGCTGAGCGGGCTGAGCATCAGGTTGCTGGTGGGAGATGCGGCCGCGAGCTGCCGCAGGAGCTGGACGCCGAAGCGCTGGTTGGCGTTCGCGACTAGCTGCTCCTGCACCGTGAGCTGGCGCTCCTCGGGACTGCTGTCGGTGGGACTTTCGCTGCCGCACGCGCTCGCGGAGAGCAGCGGGAACAGCAGGGCAGCCATGTAGCGGGGCGTCATGTCCACCTCCCGGCGGGTTCGCCCGGAGAACGTGCGGCCCGGCGCGGTCGTGACGGGGCGGCTCGGCGCGGACCCCGCTAGCGCGGCCGGCCGGCCATCACCCGGAGCAGCTCCCGGGCGAGCACGGCGACCCCGATCGCGAAGCTGGCCGCGCCTGCGCGCGCGCCGGCCGCGAGCTGCAGACCGATAGACACCAATATGGTGCCTGCACCGGCCGCGAGCAGTACCAGCGCGGCCGTGGCGCGGCCGGCACGGTACAGGGCCTCGGGAGCGCGCGGCCCGGCCGGGACGCGGGCCCACCGGGAAGACCAGACCAGGAAGGGCACCAGCCGCAGGTAATGTCCGGCCACGAACATGGTGAGGCCGCCCAGCACCACCGTGGCTGTCAGCAGGATCGCGCCCTGCGGAGTCGGGAGGGAGCGCGAGCGGAGCAGGTACGGGGCGAGCGGCGCCGCCAGCGCCAGGAAGCCCAGGCCGGCGAAGGCCAGGCGCATGCCGGGGTCGAGCTGCCCTCGCTGGCTCCGGCGGAGCGTGCGCGCGGCTGCCCCCAGGAATACCAGCAGGCCGACCGCGCCGAGCAGGATGGGGATGACCGCCAGCATGCCGGATCGACCATAGCCGACGATCGAGGCGAGCGCGCCCGCGCCGACCAGCAACAGTGCGGCAGTGCCGCTGCGGCGGCCGGGCGCACGCGTCAGCAGGAACATCGGGAGCAGGCGCTGCCCGACGGCGAGCACGACCAGCAACACCCAGCCGATGAGGGCCACGCGGATGTGCAGCACCAGCAGGTCCAGCCGGTGCGCTCCCCGCCCCCCGAAGCCGCGGCCGCACCCCCCACGCCCTGCTCGCCGCCTCCACCAACCAGGCCGTC
>VEPF01000048.1:8991-10651 GCA_012027055.1 Gemmatimonadota bacterium
GGTGATGCCCTGCGCGAGCGTGTCGGCCTGGTTGGTGGAGGCGGCGAGCAGGGCGTGGGTGGTGCGGCCGCGCGGCCGCAAGCGCAGGAGCGCGGCGACCAGGCCGAGCACGATGCCGAGCAGGGCGGCGGCGAGCAGGCTGGCGCCAGCCAGCGCGAGCGCCGGCCGGGCAGCCAGCTCACCGGCCGTGAACGCGACCAGGCCGAGGTCGAAGGCGACGAGCTGCGCCCAGCCCCAGCTGGGCGGCAGCAGCGAGGTGTGCAGCACCACCGGCAGGAAGTGGTGCAACGCGGCGATCATGGAGAGCGTGATCCAGCCGAGCGTGAAGAGGTGCACCACCGCGACCACGCGCGACGCCGGGAACAACCCCGCGGCCAGGTCCGGCGCGGCCCAGAGCAGGCCGATGCTGCCCAGGGCCAGAAAGCACAACGCGCTGCCGAAACAGGCCAGCGCGAATCTCAGCGGCGGGGGTTGCGCAGGTCCGTTCACGGTGCTCATCCGGAACCGGCGGCGGCCGGCCGGGCAGGAGGCGCCGCGGCGGGCGGCTCGGCGGTATAGGTGGCGGCGGTGTCGGCCGGCAGGTACCCGCCGGCCGGGTCCGGGGCCCGCAGCGCGTCGCCGGTGAACGCCCAGGCGCGGGCGCGGCTCCCGCCGCATGTGCCCGCATACTCGCAGAAGCGGCATTTCCCGCCGAGCCGCTCCGGATCCCGCAGCGCACCCAGCGCGGGGGACTCACGGAAGGCGTCCACCAGGTCGTCCTGCCGGGCGTCGCCGACGCCCAGCGCCAGCGCGGCCGAGGGCTGGAGGACGCCGTCCGCACGGACGTGCAGCAGGCCCACTCCGTCGGCGGGGGCCACGGCGAGCAGATCGGCCGGCAAACCAGCCTCCTGAAGCACCCGGTGCACCTGGGGCGCCCCCGCCACCTCGACCTGCATGGAGAGCTCCGCGGCGAGCCTCGCCACCTGCAGCAACGCGGCGTCCAGGCCGGCGCCACGCAGCATCGGCACACCGCTTTCCGTCGGGAAGGCGAGCGTCCAGACGTGCACGCCGGCCCGCTCCAGCTCCTGGCCCAGCTCCGGCAGCCGCGCCTGCGAGGCCGGGTCCACGCGCATGGTCACGTGCACGCCCAGACCCTGCGCCCGGGCCCCGGCCACCTCCTGCAGCAGCGCCGGCCAGGGCCGGGCGTCGGCATCGAAGGCGACGCGCTGCAAGCCCGCATCCCGCAGCGATTCCGTATGGAACGCGGTGAGTGCATCCCCCCCCGGCGCCAGGCGCATGGCCAGACCGATGCGCGCGCCGTGCTCGACCAGCACGCCCAGGTCACCGCGCCGGAGCGGGTGCCCGATGAGCAGGAGCGGGATGCGGCCGAAACAGCGCACCTCGTTGAGCAGGCGGAGGGCTTCCAGGGTGGACAGGTCGGTCCGCGCGCTGCCCCCGATGCCCGGTTCCCGCCACGCTTCCCACGTCACCAGGGAGGCCGAGGGCGAGCCGGGCTCTGCCGGGTCGGAAGGCGTCGGTGCTGCGGACGGGCTCATCGCGCTCCGGTCGGGGTCGAGAGGCTGGGGCCGGCCTGCAGCCTACGCCTCCGTGCGCGGCATTTCTGTCGGGGCCGGGCGGAATGTGGGTGGGGTGTTACCCGACACCCGGCTCCCCGCCCCCG
>VEPF01000042.1:0-3523 GCA_012027055.1 Gemmatimonadota bacterium
GTCAGACGAGGTCGTGCGCAGCGCGCTGGCCGCAGCGCGCGCGCTGGCCGGCAGCCGAGCCCGGATCGTTTGACGCCCCGCGCGGCGGGCGGCTATCTTGCGGCGCGCTTTTCCCCCCGGCCGGAGGGCAGGCGCGTGCAGATGACGAGGTGCTCGGAGGTGGAATGGCGCTCGGGGAGCGCTTCGCGGGAAGGTCGGTCGCAGAGATCCTGGAGGAAGGGGCGCGACAGCATCCGGAGCGCATCTGCCTGCGGTTCGGCGATCGCAAGCTGACCTACGCTCAGCTTTCTGCCCGCGCGGCCGCACTTGCTGCAGCGCTTCACGAGCTCGGGGTCGAGCCGGGCGATCGCATTGCGCTCGACCTGCCCAACTGGCCCGAGTTCGTGGTTTCCATGTTCGCCGCGGCGCGCCTCGGCGCCGTCATCGTCCCGCTCAATCCGCGCTACACGGTCCCCGAGCTCCAGTACATGCTGCGCCACTCGGAAGCCACCGTGGTGATCAGCGCGGAGAACTTCGGCGGGGTGGACTACCTGCAGCTCTTCGAGGGCTTCCTCACCTCGCTCCCCGACCTGCAGTACGTGGTCACGGTGGGTGAAGAGGATCTCTGGTACGACGACCGCATCTACCAGTTCGAGGACCTGCTCTCGGCGGGCGAGGGCCGCGAGCTCCCGGCCCCGGTCATCGACCCGGCGAAGGACACCTTCGCCATTCTCTACACGTCCGGCACCATGGGGAAGCCGAAAGGCGTGGCGCTGTCGCACAGCAACCTGGTGTCCACCGCGGCGCTCACCGCGGATGCCATCGGGCTGGCGGCGGACGACGTCGTCTTCGGCATTGCCACCGTGTTCCACGTGTTCGGGCTCGGTCCCGGCATCCTGGGCACGCTCATGGCCGGCGCGTGCCTGGTGCTCCAGGAGCAGTTCAACCCCGGCGACGCGCTCGACCTGATCGACCGGCACGGGGTCACAGTGCACTACGGGGTGCCAACGGTGTACATCACCGAGATGCGGGAAGCGGAAGCGCGCGGCCGCCGCCCGCGCTCGCTGCGGGCCGGGATCGTGGCCGGGGCACCGATCGGGGCTGACCTGGTCAGCCGCATCCGTACGGAGTTCTGTCCCGGGCTGCGGGTGGCGTACTCGCTGACCGAGACCGCTTCCACGGTCGCGCTGACGCGCCCGGACGATACGACCGACGATCAGGTCTTCACGGTGGGCCTGCCCCTGCCCGGCACGGCGGTGCGGGTACTGGACCTGGAGGGTACCGTGCTGCCGGAGGAGAGCCTGGGCGAGCTGGCGGTCCGCGGGCCGGGCGTGATGAAGGGCTACTACCGGCAGCCCGGGGAGACCGCGCAGGCGTTCGATGAGGACGGCTACTTCCTCACCGGCGACCTGGGCATCATCGACGACCTGGGCCACGTCCACATCGTGGGGCGGCGCAAGGAGCTGATCATCCGGGGCGGCTTCAACGTGTACCCGCGCGAGGTGGAGGACCGGCTGCACGCGCACCCGGCCGTCCTGGACGTGGCGGTGGTGGGATTGCCGCACGACGTGCTCGGCGCGCAGGTGTGCGCCTGCATCCTGCCCGTGGAAGGTGCGATCATCACGGGCGAGGAGATCAAGGAGTGGTGCCGGGGCGCGCTGGCCGACTACAAGGTCCCCGACATCGTCCGGTTCTTCGACGAGTTCCCGCTGACCGGCAGCGGCAAGGTGCGCCGGGTCGAGCTGGCCCGGATGGTGAGCGCGGAAGAGAGCAGCAGGCGACCGTAATCGTGGCCGACGCAGCCAGGCGCAGGCCCAAGAGCCAGGGGCCAAGCGCCAAGAGGTGACAAGGCGCAAGGCAAGAGGGAGAATAGGAGAGCGGCGGACCCCGGCGTGAGGGTCCGACCCGCAGGGCGCACCGGCAGGAGAGCCGCGGCGCCGCCCGGATACCGGGCAGCACGCATTGACGGGTGCCTTCGACCTTCCGGCTTGCCGCCTGCTTGGCGCTTGGCCCCTGGTCCTTGGCCCTTCTCCAGCGGTGCTCCCCGAGCAGTGACCGCGGCGATTGCCGCCGCGCGCACGCCGGGCGGGCTCCGCCGGACGGAATCGCGGCGCGAGCGCGCCGCCCGAAAACCAACGAGGTTGTTCCTTTGAGTGCACAATTCGCACGAGCCCCGCACGCCGGCGGCTCCATGACTGCTCCGCAGTTCCCCCACGCCGCGCTGCTCATCGACTTCGACAACGTCACGATGGGCATCCGCAGCGACCTCTCCAAAGAGCTGAAGAACCTGCTGAGCAGCGACTTCATCAAGGGCAAGGTCGCGGTCCAGCGCGCCTACGCGGACTGGCGGCGCTATCCGCAGTACATCGTGCCGCTGGCCGAGTCGTCGGTAGACCTGATCTTCGCGCCCGCCTACGGCAGCTCGAAGAAGAACGCGACCGACATCCGCCTGGCGATCGACGCCCTCGAGCTGGTGTTCACGCGTCCCGAGATCGGCACCTACATCCTGCTTTCCGGCGACTCGGATTTCAGCAGCCTGGTGCTCAAGCTGAAGGAGTACGGCAAGTACGTGGTGGGGGTCGGCATCCGCGAGTCCGCGTCCGACCTGCTCGTGCAGAACTGCGACGAGTACTACTCCTATTCCGCGCTCTCGGGCCTGACCCGGGCCGGCGACGAGCCGGCCACCCCCGCGGAAGATCCATGGGAGCTGGTCGAGCTGGCCATCAAGCAGATGGCCGAGAACAACGACGTGATGCGCTCCGATCGCCTCAAGCAGGTGATCCTCGAGATGGATCCCACCTTCGACGAGAAGGCACTCGGCTTCCAGAAGTTCAACCGCTTCATGCAGGAAGCCGCGAGCCGCGGCCTGGTATCGCTGCGCAAGCTCGAGAACGGCCAGTTCGAAGTGGGTCTGCCGGGCGCGCTCGGGGAGGCGCCGCCGCCCGAGGAGGAGCTGCCGCAGCAGGGCAACGGCCGGCGCCGCTCACGGCGGGGCCGCGGCCGCGACCGCGAGGGCGGGCGCGAACGGGAGCGGGAGCAGCCGTCGGCGGAAGCCGCCGCCGAAACGGAAGCTGGAGCCGAAACGGAAGCTGGAGCCGGGGAAGAGCCGCCGGCTCCCGCACCGGTCGCGGCGGAACCGGTGCGCGACACCGCCCCGGTGGCCGTGGCCCCGGCGCCTGCACCGGCGACAGTCGTCGCACCGGCCCCGCCCGCGCGGCCGGGCGATCCGCTGCAGGCCGCGTACGGGCTGTTGCGGAGAGCGGTGGCCGACGTGGCTGGTCGCGCCGGTGATGCGGCGCGTGACTCGGACATCAAGCGGCGCATGCTCGAGCTCGAGAACGGCTGGGACGAGACGTCGCTCGGGTTCAGCAAGTTCAGCCGCTTCCTGCGCCAGGCGCACGACGCGGAGGTGATCAATCTCCGCAAGCTGGAGAACGGCGGCTACGAGGCAACCCTGGGCGCGAGTGGCGAAGCGCTCCCGGCGCTGGCGCCCGCGGAACCGCCGGCCGAGCGCCCGAGGGGACGCGGCCGGCGCGAGCGCACG
>VEPF01000042.1:3533-9153 GCA_012027055.1 Gemmatimonadota bacterium
CGCCCCGGCGACGCGCGCTCCCGAGCCGCCGCGTCCGGCAGCGGCGGCCCTGGGCATCGGCATGCGGCGCGGCTCCCGTGGCCGCATGGCCTCCGCGGCACCGCCGCCGCTGCTCGAGGGGCAGACCATACCGCGGGCCGCAGCAGCGCTCGTCGCACCGCTGCCCGCGCAACCGGTCGCGCCGGAGCCAGTCACGGTGCCGGAGCCGGTGGCGGCCACAGCGGCCGCGACAGTGCCGGCCGAAAAGCGCAGCGCGCGCCCGCGGCGGGGCCGGAGGGGACGCGGTGGCAGCGGGAAGGCCGCAGCGGCAGTGACCGCAGCGGCGCCGGAAGCACCGGCAGAGGAAGCTGCGGCACCCGCCGTGCCGGAGCCGCCGCGCGCCGAGCCGGAAGTCCCGGCGGTGGTGCCGGCCCCGGCGGCTGGGGAGCGCAAGGCGCGGAGTGGCGGACGCCGGAGCGAGGGTCGCAAGCCGGCGGCGGCACAGCCGAGCGCAGAGCCCGACCTGAAGCAGCTCGGCCTGCCCACCGAGCGCGAGGCCGTGATCGCCTACCTGCGCGAGTACGAAGGCCTGGGCCCCAAGTCGGTGCAGAGCCTGGTGGACGCGTTCGGCCCGAGCGGTGTGTTCCGGGCGCTGCGCGATCACCCGGAGCGCGTCCGGGAGGTGGTGAGCGGCGCGCGCGGCGAGCGCCTGGTCGAGGCGTGGCACAAGGACTACCAGCGGCGCGTGAAGGCGCAGGCCAGGAAGCAGGCCGGTAGCCGCGGCGCGCGCGGCCGGCGGGGTGGTCGAGGCGGCAAACGCACGACCCGGGGGTCGTGACCGGCGTCGGCGCGCGCGGCGCGCTGGCGCCCGGGTTCTTCGCGCGTCCCGCGGAGGTGGTCGCGCGTGACCTGCTCGGCTGCGTGCTGTTCAGCGCGATCGACGGCGTGCGCACCAGTGGCCGGATCGTGGAGACCGAAGCGTACATCGGTCCTCACGATCCGGCTTCGCATGCGGCCGAGCGCATCGGTCGCACCGTGCGCAACCAGGCAATGTACGGTCCTCCCGGCATGGCCTACGTCTACCGCAGCTACGGCGTGCACTGGTGCCTCAATGCCGTGACCGACCGGCAGGACTACCCGGCCGCCGTGCTGATCCGGGCGCTCGAGCCGCAGGAAGGACTGGAGACCATGCGCGCCCGCCGCTGGGGGAGCGGCCGGGTCGCACCCGATCGTGAGTTGTGCCGGGGCCCCGGTCGGCTCACGGCGGCACTCGCGATCACCGGCGCGCTCGCCGGCCACCCGCTGGCTCGGATGCCCCTGTGGATCGAGCCCGGTGCGGGGCTGTCAGCAGCGGACGTCGCCTGCGGCCCGCGCATCGGCATCGCGCAGGCCGCGGACTGGCCGCTGCGCTTCTGGCAGCGCGGCAGCCCGTGGGTGTCGCGCTGACCTGCGCGGTCGGCTCCGCCGTGCACATTTCCGCGTCCATGTCGTGAGTTGGCGACCCCGGACGTTGTATGTTCCCGGGGTCGTTCGGCATCCGCCAGACAGGAGTTGCAGCGCGTGCATCACTCGGGACGACGGCTCGCCCGCCTCGTGCTGGCGTCACTCCTCGTGCTCGCAGGGCCGGGCCCGGCGCACGCCCAGACCGCGGGCTCCGTGCTCGGCCGCGTTAGCGATGCCCAGTCCGGAGCGCCGCTGGCCGGCGTGACCGTGCAGGTGCTGGGCTTCGGCATCCACACGGTCACCGCGGCGGACGGCCGGTTCCTGCTGGCCGGCGTGCCGGCCGGCGAGCGCACGCTGCGCTTCGAGGTCCTCGGCTACAAGCCCCGCGAGGTGGAGCGCGTGCTGGTACAGACCGGCCGGTCCACGCCACTCATCGTGGTGCTGGCCACCGCACCGATCGCGCTGCCGGGCGTGAGCGTGGCCGCGGAGCGCGTGCAGCTGGTGGAGACCACGGTCAGCACCACGCGCGATGTCATGCCGGCCCGCGAGCTGCAGGACCTGCCCATCGACCGCATCGGCCAGGCCGTGGAGCTCACGCCGGGCGTCTCCGGCGGTCACTTCCGGGGCGGGCGGCTCGGGCAGGAAGTCCACGTGGTCGACGGGCTCGAGGTGAAGAACCAGCTCGAGTCCGCGACTCAGGGCATGGGGCTGGAGCTCGCGCCCACGTCGCTGCAGGAGATCGAGGTCATCACCGGCGGCTTCGGCGCGCAGTACGGCTCGGCGCTCTCCGGCGTGGTGAATTACGTGACGCGGCGGGGCGACCGCGACCGCTGGGACGGCCGGGCGGCGGTGCTCACCGACCAGTGGGCGCCCGGGTCGCTGTTCTACGGCTTCACATCCCTGTCGGTGTCGGGCGGCGGGCCGGTTCGCTTCCTGGGGAACGGGGCCACGCTGTTCGCCGACGTGCTGGCGCAGGGGATGCTCGACGCCGATCCGCACGCACGCGGTCTGGCCTGCACGCGGCCTGAGGATGGCGAGGACGCATTGCGTGCCCGCATCGAGAACCTGCGCAACACCGCGCCGCAGCTCTACTGCCCGTACCCCTCGCAGCTGCTGCCGCACCAGCGCGGGGACAAGCTGATCCTGTTCGGCCGCTTCGACAGACCGCTCACGGCCGGCCTGTCGCTCACGGTCTCGTTCCTGCGCAACCGGCTGCAGCGCGAGCTGTACACGCCCGAGTGGCGCTTCGCGGCCGCGCAGCTCGGGCAGCGCGAGATCGGCACCCTGGGCACGGCCGCGCTCGATTGGACCAGGCAGGGCACGCAGCAAGCCTGGCACGTCACCCTGCGTGGCGCGCTCATGCGGCTGGACCGGCACCTGGGCGCCGTGGACCCATGGACGTTCTCCGGCCGCGGCACGCTCGCCGGCTTCGGCCCCGGCAACTTCCGGTTCCTGGGGGAGGACTTCGTGCACCGCCCGCTCGCGGAGCAGCTCGCGGCCGGCAGCGGTGTGCCGGGGTACGTCGAGCCATCCGGGGTGGCGAGCCCGTTCGGCGTCGCGGGTGAGGGTATCTTCTTCACGGCGGGCACGCCCCACATCGCGAACTGGTCGCGCACGGACCTGGCGAGCGTCGACCTGGTGGGCGAGCTGCTGGCGCGCACTGGCAGCAGCCTGCGCGCGGGCTCGTCGGTGAAGCTCCACGGGGTCGAGAGCTACGAGCGCACGCTCAGCCACCTGGCCGGTTCCTCGCCCACGTACGCCCGCTTCTATCCGCGCACCGCGAGCGCCTTCGCCGAGGCGCACATCGGGGTCTCCGACGAGATCAACTTCGATGTCGGCCTGCGGCTGGACGCGTTCCGGTCCGGCCTCTCCTTCCGCACCGACCGCCGCGACTTCCTCTCGCCAGTGCTGGACGCGGCCTGGAACGTGAGCGTGAACCCGCGCTTCGGCGTCTCCATGCCGGTGCCCGGCTCGAGGAATACCGCCGCGCTGCGCTTCAACTACGGCTACGTCTCGCAGCCGCCGGATTTCCGCTACTTCCTGGACAGCACGGTGGGCGACTCGCTGCGCACCGACATCCGCCGGCAGGGGAATCCCAATCTCTCCTTCGAGCGGGGCAAGTCCTACGAGGTGTCGCTGAGCAAGCTGTTCGCGGAGCGGGTGGGTGTGGCCCTGACCCTGTTCCGGAAGGAGCTCGCCAACGTGATTACCGGGGCACTCCGCATCGGCGAGACGGGCGACCAGCTGTTCAGCACCGACGACGAGGGTACGGTGCGGGGTGCGGAGCTCGCGGTCCGGGGCAGGTGGCGGGACGTCGGGTTGCGCGCGAGCTACGCGCTCCAGAAGGCGACGGGCGTGACTCCCGGCCTGGAGAGCGACAGCCTGGTGCACGTGGACGGCAGCTGGACCGAGTACCCGCTCGCGTTCGACCGCCGGCACTCCATCGATGCCGCGCTGCTCTACGGCCGCAGTGCGGGAGCGGCCGCCTCGGCGTGGACCATGGCGCTCACCGCCACCGTGGAGAGCGGCTACCCCCACGACATCCTTGCCGCCGCCGGCGACACCCTGATCCGCGGCTCGGCGTGGCTGCCGTGGACCTCCTCGGTGAACCTGCGACTGGTGCGCGACCTGGGCCGGCTGCCGCTCTGCCGCGGCGGCGTCTGGAGCATCACCGCCGACGGGCGGAACCTGCTCGGCCGCGAGAACGTGCTGGCGTACCGCGGCGATACGCACGGCCTGGCACCGTCGCTCGCTGCCGTCGACAAGCTGGCCGGGACGCGTTCGCTCGGCACCACGCCCATTCCCCACGAGTCGCCGCGTTACGCAGCCGCCACCGACCTGGACGGGAACGGGCTGATCACCCCGTGGGAGTATCAGACCGCGCGCTTCGCGGCCGCGCTCGAGCGCAACGACCCCACCCTGTTCTTCGGCGAGCCGCGCCAGCTCCGGCTGGGCGTGGAGGTGTCGTTCTGATGCGCGCGGCCCTGCTCCCGGCGATGCTGCTGGCCGGCGCGTGCGCCGCCTGCCGCGATGGCGTGCCGCCCTACTCGCCCGTGGATGTGCCGCCCGACACCGCCTCGCTGCGGCAGCTCACCTTCAACACCGGCGACGAGCGCGACCCGCAGTGGTCCGCCGACGGCGACAGCGTCTACTACCACGCCAGCAACTGGTATGACGCACCCGGGCCGGGGACGCTGCTGCGCATCGGCGCGGAGGGGGGGACGGCGGTCCCGCTGGCCGACCACGCACAGCCCAATCCGGCCACTTTCCTGACCAGTCCCGTGGTGCCGCGCGCCGGTGGGCGGCTGGCGTACCTGCACCTTGCCCGGATCCGGAGTGCGTCCGACAAGTGCTCGCGGGTTGGGGGTGCGGACCCGGGCGGGCTGATCTGTCGCGTGGGCGAGCCCGTGCTCGACTCCACGCTGCTGCGCGTGCGCACCGCCGCCGCTTTGAATCCGGCGCTGACCGACCCGGGCCTGACCGTGCGGTATCCGGGCCTGGACTCGCTGCAGTGGAGCGTCGGCCCGCCGCCTTATCGGCAGCGGGTATATCCGTTCCACCTGGACTGGCAGGCCGGCGAAAGTGCCGACCTGCGGCCGTCCTGGTCTCCGGACGGCAGCCGGCTGGTGTTCAGTGATGGGATCGCCCTCTCCCTCTGGACACCCGCGTCGCCGGCCGCGACGCCGCTGCCCGGCACACAGGATGGCGTGGCGCCGGCGTGGAGCCCGGACGGGAACTGGATCGCGTTCGTGGTCATCGCGCGCGGCGACGCCGCGGTGGCCGACTGCACGTGCATCGCCAACCTGAGCGTGCATCACCTGCGCAGCTGGTGGCAGGTGACCGGTTATCGGCTGATAGTGATCAGGCCCGATGGCACGGGCCGGCGGGAGCTGGGCGAGGGTCGCGAGCCCGCGTGGTCGCCGGACTCGAAGACGCTGTACGTGCGCCGCAGCGATGGCATCTACCGCGTGCCTGTGGACCAGCCCGCGGCCGCACAGCTGGTGCCTCGCACCGGCGGCGGCCGCATGCCCGCGGTTTCGCCGGATGGCAAGCGGCTGGCGTTCGTGCTGCGCGAGTCCGGCACCGGCGATCTCGATATCTGGACCACCAGCCTGGAGAACTGAGCAAGAGACGAGTTCTGCCGCTCGTGGTCCTGACCCTCGCCGCAGTGCAGGCGGGCGGCGGCGAGGGTCAGGAC
>VEPF01000042.1:9163-10452 GCA_012027055.1 Gemmatimonadota bacterium
GCGCCACCCGGGTGATCCAGGGCATCACCACGCACGTGGCGCGCATCTTCGCGGTCAGCTCGGCCGGCCGGCTGCGCCTCCTGCTCGACGCGGGTGGTTGCTCGAGCGGGACCATGTGCGTGGTGGAGCCCACCGCCATGGCGCTCGCCCCCGATGGTACGCTGCTGATCACCGATGGCGGCAGCCATCGCGTGTTCCGCTTCGCGCCCGCCAGCGGCGCGCTCACGGTGGTGGCCGGGACGGGCGCCGCGGGCGCCTCGCCGGACGGCACGCCCGCGCTGCAGGCGTCACTGCGCCGCCCGGCCGGCATCGCGCTGGCCGCGGACGGCTCGATCTACGTCTCGGAGGAGTCCGGCAACCAGGTGCGGCGCATCGACGCGGGCGGGGTGCTGCGCACGGTGGCTGGCAGCGGGAGCGCCGTGCACTCCGGTGATGGTGCGGCCGCCGTGTCGGCAGGTGTATTCCTGCCCACCGGCCTCGCGCTGCACGGCACGCAGCTCTACATCGCGGAAGCCGGGGCCCACACCGTGCGCCGCGTGGATCTGAGCACGGCGGGCATCGAGACCGTGGCCGGCAACCAGGTGCAGGGATTCTCGGGGGACGGCGGCCCGGCGCTGCAGGCGTCGCTGTCGGTCCCGCACGCGCTGGCGGTCACCGCCAGCGGCAGCACGCTCTACATCTCCGACCGCGACAACCACCGCGTCCGCATGGTTAGCCTCGCGAGCGGCGCGATCGCCACCTATGCCGGCACCGGATCCACCGTCTTCAACGGCAGGCGCCAGCCCGCGGGTGCAGCGGCGCTGCGCAGCCCGCGCGGGCTGGCCGCGGGCGCGAGCTTCCTCTGCATCGCGGACCCGGCCATGCAGGTGGTCTGGCGGGCGACGGTCGCGCTCTGAACCGGGGCGCGCTGCCGCCCGCCGGCCTTCAGTGTGATCCGCTCCAGCTGCCCGAGCACGTCAGCCAGGTCCACGTGCCGGTCACCGTCGTGCCATTGCTGCCGAACGTGCCGGAAATGCCCGGAACATACTCCGTCGGGGGGATCGCGAACTGACGGTTCGTGATCTCCCAGCCCGGCGTGGTGGATCTGATGACGCTTCCGGATGACAGCGTGGTCCCGCCGCACTGCAATCCCGAGAACGTGTACTTCATCTGCGTCACGTACCGGGCGTCAGCGCTGACGTTGAACTCGAGCGCCATCCCGGTGGTCGAGCCGGTCCATTGTCCGGTCGCGTTCGGCGTTTCCGTGGACACCACGATCGTCTCCGTGGCCGAGCCGCCGAGCCCCTGGC
>VEPF01000474.1 GCA_012027055.1 Gemmatimonadota bacterium
GGTGAGGGCGCGCAGAAGGGGACGGTCCGGCGCGGGCTCACGGCCGCGGGCGGCGCCACGGCCATGGTGCTGCTGCGCAAGCTCGCGCGCTGACTATTGCTTCCGGGAAGTGACCAGAATGGCGCCGCTGGCGTGGTTGGTGCCGTAGCGACTGGTGGCTTCCGCTCCGTTCAGGTAGCGGGCGGATTCGATCTGCCCGACCGCGATCTGGCGCAGGTAGTCGGCCGACCCCAGACGATTCCCGTCGAGGTATACCACCACCCCAATCTGGCCGCTGGTCCCGAAGGTCGGCGAGCGGGAGCGCAGCCAACTCGGCCGCAGCGCGCTGATCAGGTCGTACGTGTTCGAGAAATGCTGCTGCTGGATCTCGGCGGCCGTGATCTGGTCCTGCGACGGCCGCGGCGCGCCGCCCGCACCGCCCGATCCGCCACAGGCCGACACCAGTGCCAGCACCGCGATCAGCGATCCCGCGCGCAGGTTGATCATGGCCACTCCGGTTCGGTTTGCGGTGCGCACGGTCCACCCACGAGCGGGCCAACGCTGCAACCGTGGCACGAGGCAGGACCGCCCTCGTGCCACGTTGCACCATACTCCTGACTGAATCAGCTCGGGTTCAGCACCTTGTCGTGGAACAGGGCCACGGCCGGGCTCTGCAGCGCGGTGGTCGAGTCCTTGGTACCCGGAATCGCGCCGCCGATCAGCACCGCGGTCATCACCGACCCGGCGACCTGCATGCCGGGTTGCGGGCCATAGGTGGCGCCCGTCACCTGCTGCACGCCCGGCTGGTTGGGCGTGGCGGCAAACAGGACGGTGCTGGTCCCGGCCTGGGCCACCACGAACCGGTACAGGTTCCCGGTCGTGGCCGGCCGCACCGTCAGCGTGGCGTAGGCGCTCTTCGCCAGGAACGCCACATTGCTGACCTTGCCGGCATTGTTGGTCTGCCAGTCCGCCGGCGTAGCGGCCGTTGCCGACGTGACCGGGACGAAATAGACGTCCACGTTGCCGACCGCCGTCGTCGTGCCCCACGCGGCGTGCAGCACTCGGATCGCGATGCTGGCACCCGGGCTCGGTACCGACGCCAGGGGCTCATCCTGCAGCACCGCCAGTTTGTCCTGGTTGCCGTTCGCCCGGCCGGCATACACCAGCGTGTAGCGGGTTTCGGCAGCGAGGGTGACGGTGGTGTCCACCAGCATGATCTGTGTCACGGCCGCGCTCGTGGAGTACGGAAAGACGCGGGCATGACGTGCCCCGGGTTCTGTCCGCTGGTAGTAGCCGCTCGTGGCCTGGAGCGCTACGCCCTGCAGCGAAGGCAGATTCTCGACGATGTCCACGAAACGGAAGTCCACGGTGCCGGTATCCGGCACCGCGTTCACGAAGCGGACGAGCGCGGCCGGTTCAGGGGCGCCCTGCTCCGTGATGCCGCTGTTGTCCGCACATGCCGCCAGCCCCAGGAAGGGGATCAGGCACAGCAGGACCTTGCCGTATTTCATAGTGTTCACACCCTGGAAGCGGATGAGTTCAAGTTCCATGTTCGGTTCACTGGTGCGTGTCGCCGCCCCCGGAATGCCCCGAGTCGCTGCCACCCCCGAAGCCGGTCAGCGCTACAGTCGACATCCCGGCTACCGCCAGTACCGCCACGCCCGCCATCAGCCAGCTGCGCGATTTCGACAGGCGCCGCTCCCGCAGATCGTTCAGCAGACCACGGGAAACCGACAGCTGCCCGCCGTTCCAGTTGACCGGCACTGGTACATCGATGTACTCGATCGTGCGCAGCGACCGCACCAGCGCGCTGTCGGTACTGCTCGCGACGGTGCCATTCAACCGGTGCACGCCCGGACCGATCTGGTCCGCGAGATCCATGCGCCCTCGGTCGGTGAGCGACGCGGTGACGCGCGCCCCGACCGGCGGCTGCGGATCCACGACCGGAACGTACTGATAGCAGCCGGTGAGCTGCGGGATCAGCAGCAGCAAAGCGACGATCCCGCGGCGGGCACGAGGCCGTGGCCGCATGCCCGCGTCACACTCACCGGAGGCAGCCCACGCACGCATCACTTGTTGCCGTCGCCGAAGCCATACGTGCTCTTGCCGGCACCACCCACCTGGCCCACTCCGCCCAGGTTGTAGATGGGCAGCAGCCGCGCATCCTGTTCCTGGTTGGGAATCGGCCACATCACCGGCGTACCTTCCGGCAGGTCACCCCAGCCACGCGAATCGAAGAACCACGCGCCGTAGGTGGTGTAGCCGGTCTCCATCCGCTTCTCCCACTTCATTGCGTCCAGGATGGTGCCGCAGGCGGTAGTGGTGTAGTTGGGCCCGACCGGCACGCGCGGCACGCAACCGGTGCCACCCGGGATCTGCTGGGAGGCGCTCGTCACCACGCCGGTCAGTGCGGCCAGTCCATTGGACGCGCGCGTGCGGTCGATCAGAGCCGCAGCCGCGGCGATGTTGCCGGTGCGGATGTAGCCTTCGGCCGCCAACATGTCATTCTCGGCCTTCGTGAAATACGGCTTGGCGCCCACCCGCGATGCCTGCGACCAGGCATAGAATCGGTAATGGTCGTAGTAGGAGTTCTGCCAGCCCAGGGCGGCCTGGTCGAGTCCAGCCAGGCGGTTGCGATAGTAGCGGCCGCCCGTGGGAGCGCCCTGTCCGCCCCGGTCAGCGTTCTGCGCCTCACGGGTGTCGCCTCGCGGGAAGCGCGCGTCCGGCGTCTTGATCAGGAACGGAGCGCGGGAATCGCGCGCCGTGGCCAGCCAGGCGTCGAATGCTCCCGAGGTGTCCGCGAATCCGATCCCGTAGTAGTTCATCTGGTGCCAGTTGGAATCGCGGAAATGCAGGGTCGCATCCATCCAGGCATGGTCCCAGCCGTTGGACGGCGAGAAGAAGATGTCGAGGTTGGCGGTGATGCCCGCGTTCGCATCCTCGATCACCTTCGCCCAGTTCACGGCCGCGCGTTCGGTCGGGGTACGCGCCACACCCGCCCGCAGCCGCGCCGCGAACGAGTGCGTGATCTTGATGAAGTCGGTCATGTTGACGCTGGGCCCGCCGATGCCGTTGAGCCACGCAGTCGGCAGTGCGCTCGTGCCGCTCTTGCTGGCGTACGCGATCGCCGAGTCGAACTGCGCGAGCCCGTACGTCATGATCGCCGGATAGCCCTCGAGCGGCGGCACGTTGCCGGTATCGGTGGGCCGCGGGATCCCGGCGGAATCGTAGGTCAGCGCCAGATAGCCGAGCGACACCCCATAGGTGAAGTGACTGAACGCCTTCAGCCGGTTCAGGTCACCCTCGCCGCCAGGCAGCTTGAAGCCCGCGTCCTTGGCGCGCGCCAGGATGTCGGCGGAGTTGCGGGCCACTGCGGTGTTGTAGCGGAAATCGCGGTAGTTGTCCGTCTGGTACGCGTTCCCGCGGTTGTTGTCGATCGGCTGCCGCGGGATCCCGCTGCGCGGGCCCAGCCCGTTGTTGGCCAGGCCTGACGAGTTCATGAAGGACGCCGTCATCATGCCGATATCGACGGCGTATATGCTGTTCCAGGTCGCGTTGATCACTTGCTGGAACTGCGACGAGGCCAACGCCTCGACGTCCGAGGCACTGCCCAGCACACGGCCCCGGTCCGGGCTGTTCGGGTTGTCGACCGCCAGCATCGAGTCACTGCAGCCGACCACCACGCCGACCGCCATGACCGCTGCCAGGGACTTTGTGAGTCGCATATGTGAAGCTCCTTGCATGCGCATGAGGATCGGTTCAGAAAGTGGTACTGAGCACCAGCGACACGGTCCGCAGCTGCGGGAACGTGAACGCGTCCACCGCGTTGATGAGCCCGCTGCCGGACTCGCCGCCCGAGCCGCCCACGCCCACTTCCGGATCGAAGCCCGTGTAGTCGGTCCAGGTCTTCAGGTTCCGGCCCGTGAGGCGCACGGTCCAATCTCCAAATCCGGCCACCCGACCCACGTTGTAGGATGCCGAGAGCTCCCGGAGCTTCAGGAAGCTGGCATCCTCCACGAACCGGGTGTTCGGGCCCAGAATGTCGTAGAAGCCGCCGATCCCGTTGTTGTTGCCGCCCGGGCCCGGGCCGGCCCGATAGTAGAAGCCGATGGGCTTCGCGGCCTCGACCGACATGCCACCCTGGTCGACGTCATGCGAGAGGAAGTCCAGGTACGACCAGTGCCGCCCCTGGTTCCACACGCTCTGGCCGAACACGCCCTCGAGCAACGCGTACACCGAGAATCTCTTGTACTGCAGGTTCTGGGAGAAGCCGAGCCGGAAGTCCGGCAACGCATGCCCCAGCGGCAGGATCTGCGGCGATGTCGCGGCTGTCGGCGTCGCGGTCAGGACGGTGTCACGGATGAGGATCGGCATGCCCCAGGAGGCCTGTACGTTGTACGGCGCCTGAGTGGCCGGCAGTACCGCGTTCCACAGGTTGTGAGTGTAGCCCATGCCCGGGTTGTTGCCTGCGCCCACCCAAACGATGTAGCCCTCGTCGTTCTTCTGGAACGCGCTCGTACCCGTGCCACATTGCTCGGCATAGCCGCGCGGCAGCTCCGAGCACCTGGTCATGAACTTGCGCCCATACAGATTCCCGTAGCGTTCGCCCTCGGCGATGCGGATGATGGTGGTGGTGCCCTGCAGGGTGGTGCCAATGAAGAACGGCGCCACATTCAGCTCTTCCACCACGGCCCGGTTCTGCGTGTAGTTGGTGCGCACCGTCCACGTGACGCCGTTCCAGTTGCGCAGGACCGGCAGCGTCAGCGTGCCTTCCCACGTCTGGTTGCGCATCGCGCCGGCGTTCTGCCACTGCGTCGGGAACCCGGTCGAGACCGAGAGCGGCACGGGCAGGATCTGGTCGCGGGCGATCGAGTTCGCGTAGGTCAGGGTCGCACCCCAGCGGCCCCACAGCTCCCACTCGCCACCGAGCTCGTACTCGGTGACCACCTCAGGGCTCAGCTCGGGATTGCCGAGCGTGGAGGCCGAGAGCGCGCCGCCGGCGCCGATCGAGTAGGTCTCGTACTGTGCCGAGTAGCTGGGCACGTTGCCGGCCGTGCCGTACGAGCCCCGCAGCGTGAAGGTGGTGAAGGTGCTGGCCGGGAACCACTTTTCGCGCGCCATCAGCCACGCGCCGGAGCCGCGGCCGTACGTCTGCCAACGGTGGTCCGCACCAAAGCGCGAGCTGCCGTCGCGGCGGACGGCGACGTCGATGGTGTAGCGGTCGAGCATATCGAAGAACGCGCCGACCGAATAAGACAGCTGCCGCGTACGCCCCGTCGTGGCGTTCACGCCGATGTTCAACGGGTCCATGAGGTTCGCGGCCGAGGTGACGTCCGCCACCCGCAGATAGCTGCCGTTCAGGTTGCGGTAATCGTCATCCGAACCCTCGTAGTTCGCGCGCAGGTTGAACCTGGTATTGGCCCAGTCCACCAGCTTCGGCCGGACGGTCGCGCCGAGGCTGGCGTTGATCGACTGGGCGTTGGTGGCGCTGTTCGACAGGCCGCCCTGGTTCGTGGCCGGCACGCTGTTGGTGGTGCGATAGCCACGGTTCCGGAAGTAGCTGTACGTGGTGCTCAGCCGGTCCAGGCTGAAGTTCCCGTCCGCATCGAACCACTCCAGCGGCGTGTACCGCACCGTGCCGCCTACCAGGTAGCGCCAGCGCGTGTCCGTCAGGTCGATGTTCTCGAACGAGTACAGCGGGTTTTCGTTCTGCACCCCGCCCGAGGCCAGGTTGGTGCGGATGAAGAGCCGGCCCTGGCTGTCGCGCTGCGTGATGTCCACGATCGCGGGCGTACGGGTCAGGCGGAAGAAGCCGGTGCCGCCCTCCTCCTGGTTCGACCCGTCTTGCGTGCTGCGCGAGATGTAGCTGTTGATGTCCACCGACAGGTCGTCGCTGAACCGGTGGCCGACGTTGATCCGGCCGTTGATCCGTTCATATCCGTCCAGCCCCATGATGGCGCCGCCCTGCCGGGTGTTCCCCACGCTCGTGAAGAACGTGGTGCCGCCCATGCGGCCGGCCATCGAGAAGTCGCTCAGCGAAAGCGGCTTGGGGTCCACCAGCTGCTGCACCGCATTGTACGTGGTCCCCGGCCAGCGGCCGGTCAGGAAGACGCGCCGCGTCTGCGGCCCCACCAGGGTCGAGCCGGGATCCACCGGGAACGCGGGCGCGTTGAGCGCGTAATCCAGCGCCTGGTCGTTCACCCGCTTCTGCTCGCTCAGGTAGTCGACCGTGCGCGAGCACAGGTTGTTGGTGCCGTAGGAGTCCAGCACGCAGAAGCGCGTGCCGGTCTCGTCGAGCAGGAAGGGCATGTACCGGGCAATCCCGAAGTCGCCCTCGATGTCGTTCAGGCCCAGCTCCGTGCGCGCCGTGAAGTGCACACCGTCGAGCGCGCCGGCTGCCCCGGCCGCGCCGCGCTTCGTGGTGATCGAGATCACGCCACCCGCCGCCCGAGACCCGTACAGCGTCGAGGCGGCCGCACCCTTCACGATCTCCACGCTCTCGATGTCCGCAGGATTCAGGTCCGCGATGCTCGAGCCGAGCAGCACGCCGTCCACGATGTAGAGCGGCCCCTGGCCGCGACCGGACCCGTTGATCGAGGTCGGGCCGCGCAGGATCACCGCTGGCGCGGTCCCCGGGCGGCCGCTGATCTGCGCGATGTTGGCGCCCGGCACGCGACCTTGTAGCTGGCTCATCGCGTTGACCGCCTGTACCGGCATCGAGCTGGCATCGATGCGCGAGACCGTGAACGGGACTTTCGCCCGCTCCTGCGCGCCCCCGCTCACACCCGTGACCACCAGCTCCCGCAGCGCTACCGCGGTCTGCTCCAGGCTCACGTTCGCTACCGTCGCCTGCCCGGCCGCGATCGTGATCGACCGCGACACCGTCTTGTAGCCGATCAGCTCCACGCGTAGCGTGAGCTGCCCCGGCGGCACGTTCTGCAGCACGAACCGACCCTGCTGGTTCGTGATCATCCCGATGCGCGTGCCCTGGATCACCACCTGCGCTCCCACGATCGGGGAGTTGCTGGCGGCATCGATCACCACACCCTGAACGGTTCCCGTCTGTTGTGCACTCGCGATCGCCGCCCCCGCGAACTGCTGGGTCAGCAACGCGAGCCCACAGAGAAGGGCTCGAAAGCCCATCCGTGCTGTCATGCGTTCCTCCTGCGAGTCGGAGTAGTTGAAGTCGTCGGACAGGACACACCCCGGGCTCAAGCCTCGCGCGCGCCCGGTCGGGCAGCGGGCATCAGGAACCCGGCATGAGCCCCTCGGGAGCAGAGGTTGTGAGCTGACCAGCACGTACCAACAAACGCAATACGCCACGTGCGATGCACATCGCACGCACGCTTTCGCATTCTGCGCCTGTATGGCTGCTGCACCGCCATCGCGATCACGCGCCCGACGCGCCGCGCGACCGTGTCTTTTCAGTTGTGCCTGTTGGGTGATGTCGTCCGATTGCGCGCGGTACGACATCGACTACTGCGAGAGACTGCCAAGCTCGCTCCGCCACGGGAGTTACTCCCGGCGGAACGATCGCCCATTCTTAACCGGGAGCTTCGCCGTTGTCAACGGCAAGAATCACCATTGATTTCCTACTCCTGCATACAGAAAAGCGTAGACCGCCGGCCGGCCCGCGCGCCGCTCCTCCTGCACGCGGTATCGGCGCACGCGATCCGCGGCCGCGATGCGCCGCAGCGCTGCGGCGAAGCGCGCGGCGGACGCAGCGTCATCCCAGACGGTGAGCCAGGCGCGCGCGGGCTGTCCGTTCGGGCCGGTCAGGAGCTGATAGCTGTCCCCGTCCCAGCCGGCAGCGAGCGCGCGCGCGGCTTCACCGAGGCGTTGCGCGAGGAAGCTGCCGGCCTCGAGCTCGCCCAGCTGATCCGCCCGGCCACGCGGCTGCCACCCGGCCGGCGGAGCGGGGGGGGCCACGTCAGTAGGATCGTCGCGCTCGGTCAGGAAGCTCGCCTCGGGATGCAGCACCTGTTCGGTGGACTGGGGCAGCCAGCGGCCGAGGGGCGCGGGCCGCTCCCGCGGTTCCGCCTGCCACAATCGGTACACGAAATCGGACCCGCCGATGTAGGGGAAGAGCACGGTTTCCCGGATGATGGCGGGCGCCGTGCGGAATACCGGGAACTGGTCGTTCCGGGCGCGCAGTCCCGCGGCGAGATCCGCGGCCGGACTGGGCAGTTGCGCGGGATCGAGGCGTCGCCCCTGCCCCTGCTCGGCGAGGAACGCGAACATGACGACGGTGGCGTGTCCCTCGATGGCGGCGTGGGCTGCGCTCCGGCGGTCGATGCCGCGTCCGCGCGCGATCAGCGAATCGAGGTTCGCGTACTGGTCCTGGAGGGCGTGCACCAGCTCGTGTGCGAGCACCGGCGCCACGGTTTCGGGAGCCACGCCCGCCACCACGTAGAGCGTGCGGGCCTGCGGGTCGTAATAGCCTACGATCTGCTCGGTGTAGAGCTCGAGGAGCAGGCGGCGCAGGTCCAGCGTGTCGGGGATGAGGCCCAGCAGCGAGTAGACGCTCTGCAGCTCGCGGGCGAGCGCGGGTGGCATTTCCTCGGCCAGCTGCCGCTCGACGTAATCCCGCACTTCCGCGGCCGTGCGGCGCGCGATCCGCACCGGCGCGCGTGGCTGCAGGGAAGCGAGCCGTCCGAGCTCGGGCAGCAGCGAGTCGACGAGGGCGCGCAGGGCGGCGGTGTCCGGCGGCGCCGTGGCGCGGGAGTGAGGACGGTCGGGGCCGCACCCGGCGAGCAGGCCGGCGGCGAGCGCGACGGTCCCAATGATGGTACGGTTGCGGTGGCTGCTATTCATGCGCCACGGCCACCGCGTCCTGGTCGTGCACGCGTTTGAGCAACTCCACGATGGGAGTTTCCTGCACGTGGTCGATCAGCTCGGCGAGCGGCCGCAGCACGAAGGCGCGGTGCGTCAGGCGCGGATGCGGGATGTTGAGTTCGGGAGTGTTGAGCACGACGTCGTCGTACAGCAGGATGTCGATGTCGATCAGGCGCGGGCCATTGCGGAATGTGCCGGCGCGCCCCATCCGGTCCTCGATCAGCTTCACGGCGCGGAACAGGTCCGGCGGGGCGAGTGTGGTCTCGAGCTCGACCACCTGGTTCAGGAAGCGCGGCTGCTGGGCGAAGCCGACCGGCGCGGTCTCGTAGCGCCGGGAGGTGCGGGTCACGGTCCCGGCCGAGCCCAGGGCCGCGACGGCCGCTGTCAGATTGGCGTGACGGCCACCCAGGGTGGTGCCGAGCCCCAGGTAGGCACGCGGCATGGTCAGGCCCGACCGTAGCGGTCCTCGAGGCGGACCACGTCATCCAGGTGGGGGGTGGACGCTTCCAGGATGTCCACGTCGGTCAGGGCAATCATGCGGTGCACCGTGCCAGGCACGATGCGGAAGCTGTCGCCCTCGGTGAGGTCCACGTCGCGCAGCTGCTCCGCGGTCGCGCCCACCTGGAAGCGCATCCGGCCGTGCAGCAGGTGGATGGTCTCATCCTTCCGCATGTGGTACTGCAGCGAGAGGGCGAAGCCTTCCTTCACGTGCAGTATCTTGCCTACGTACGACGCCGTCTCGGCCCAGACCAACTCGTGCCCCCAGGGCTTTTCCACGCGGCGAGGCCGGCGCAACCCGCTTTGATCCATGGTCCCCCGAGATCTCCTCAACGTCCCCGCTCCGGGGCGGTTGTGCCCGGAGCAAAGTAGCACGCGCGTTCCAGGGCCGCACCGGGCAGGGCCGACCGGACCGCCACGCGGCCCGCAGTCTGCCCGCCTGCGCGCGCGCGAGCAGCGCGGCGCCGCGCGCTCCGTCCACCGCGTGCGGCAGCGGCCGGAACGCGTCTGAGTGGCTGGCCAGGGCGGCCAGCAGGTGTGCGCGGAACGGTCGCTCCGGGGCGATCAGTCCGCCGCTGAGGGCGAGCGGCACTCCGGCCGCGGTCCAGGGCTCGAGCAGGCGCGCGGCAGTCCCGATCTGCTCGGCCAGCTCCGCCGCCGCCTGCACCACCACGCGGCGCGCGGCCGGGTCATCGGCGTCGAGTACGATGGGGGCGAGGGCCGCGATCTCGCGCTTGGAGGCGGCGGTGGTCCAGCGCACCAGCTTGTCGAAGTTATCGATGCCCATGGCCGGCAGCAGCAGACCGGCCAGCACGTGCGCATCGCTCCAGCCATCCGCGGTGCGGGCGAGCTCCCGCAGCGCGGCCAGTCCGAGGGCATAGCCGCTGCCCTCATCGCCCAGCAGGTGGCCCCAGCCGCCCACGCGCAGCGTGCGCCCGTCCACGCCCGTGCCCCACACCACCGAGCCGGTCCCGGCGATCACCAGGATTCCCGGTCCGCCCCGGAACGCGTCCCACATGGCCGCTTCCGCATCGGTGACGATGTGGATCAGGCGGGCCAAGTCGCGCGCGTCGAGGGCGGCCGCCGGCGCGGCCCGCTCGACCGGGCAGCGCGCCCCCGCGA
>VEPF01000442.1 GCA_012027055.1 Gemmatimonadota bacterium
CTCCGCGTGCCCGGCGGCCACGGCCGCCGCGCCCGGGCGGGCCTGCGCGGCCTCGAGCAGGGCCCGGCCCTGCTGCCGGATTTCGGCCAGCGGCCCGGGCTGGTCGCCCTGCGGCAGGAAGCCGAGCGCCCGGCCGATCGAGCCTCCGGCGAGCTGCGCGGCCCAGCCCGCGTGCTCCGCCGGCACGCCCGCCCGCTGCTCCAGGAACCTCGCCGCCTCCGCGACCGGCAGCGGCCGCAGCCGTACCGGCAGCAGGCGCGAGCGGATGGTGGGCAGCAGCAGGTCCGGGTCCGTGGCGGTGACGATGATAGTGGTGTCCGCGGGAGGCTCCTCCAGCAACTTCAACAGCGCGTTGGCCGCTTCCGGGCTGGCTTCCTGCGGCACCAGCAGCTCGGCGTCGCCGATGATGAACACCTTGCGCCGCCCCATGGACGGCCGGGCCGCGGCGCGCCTGATCAGGCTCTGCACCTGTGCCAGGTAGATGCCCGCCAGGCCGATCGGAAGGGAAGGCCGAAGCGGCTGCTCCCGGCGGATCTCCAGCTCGGCCGCGCGGGCTTCCTCGAGGGCCTCGGAGAGCCGATCGCTCGCGCCCTTGGGGCGGGGCAGGGGGAAGAACCAGTGCAGATCCGGGTGCTGCAGGCGGCCGGCCAGCCGGCACGGTTGGCAATCGCCGCACGGTGCCGCCGTGGGGAATCGCTGGCAGAGCAACAGCTGGCCCAGCCACAGCGCCACCCGCTGCTTGCCGATGCCGGCGGGGCCGTGCAACAGGATGGAATGCGGCAGCTGCCCGCTCTCGGCTGCGGCCGCCAGCCCGGCGCGCTCGGCCTCGTGGCCTTCGACCGGCGGCAGCGCGCTCATCGCCGGGCGCGGAGCCAGTCGAGCGGGTCCACGGCCTCGATGCTTCCGCCCGCGACCGGCACCCGGACCTGGAACTCGATGTGCGCGCCCTCTGCCGTCTGCTCGCCGCCCACCGTCCCGATGATCTGGCCGGCCACCACCTTCTGGCCTTCCTGCACGCGGATGGCCTTCAGGTACAGGTAGAGCGTGCGGTATCCGCCGCCATGGCTGATGATGACCGTGGCGCCGTAGCCCGGGAACGGTCCGGCCAGCTCCACCGTGCCGGCCTCCACGGCCTTCACCGATGTCCCGACCGGGGCCGCGATCCCGATCCCCTGGTTCTTCAGGACGATCCCGTTCGGCTTCCGCTCCGGGCCGAACCGGTACGTCACTGCGCCTTCCACGGGCCACGCGAGCGAGCCGAGATCGCGCGTGGTGAGCGTGCCCGCGACCGTGCTGCCCGCGTTCCTCGCCTCCTCTTCCCGCCGCCGCCGCTCCAGCTCCGCGACCGTGTTGGTGAGCCGCGTCTGCTCCCGGGCGAGCTGGTCCAGGCGCGTGGCCGTGCGGGTCTCCTGCCGACGGTAATCCTGCAGCGTGCGCTGCCGCTCCTGCTCCACCCGCCGGAGCTGGGCCACTTCCGTCTCCTTCTCGCGCGTCAGCAGGTCCAGCCGGCTCATGGTCTGCTGCAGCTCACCCTCCTGCGTCACCAGCGCCTGCTCCAGCCGGGCGACGTCATCGATGATCCGGCGCTCGTGCGTGGTGATCAGGTGGAGGTACTTGTAGCGGTTCAGCAGCTCGCCGAAGTTCTCGGCCGTGAGCAGCACCTGCACGGTGTGCAGCGGGCCGCGCATGTAGATCGCACGCAGCCGCCCGCGCAGTTCGCTGTTGCGGCGTACCAGCTGTGACCGGGTGGCGGTCAGCTCGGCCTCGGCGCGGGCCATCGCCTCCGTGAGCAGGTCCGCCTGGATCTGCAGCTCGCGCAGCGCCGCGGTCGAGGCGTTGCGCCGCTTCTCGACGTTCACCAGCTCGCGGGATGCGTCCCGGACGCGCGTCCGCAGCCGGTCCATATCCCGCTGCAGCTGGTTCCGCTCTTCCAGGATGGAGTCCAGCTTGAGACGGCTCTGGCGCAGCTCCCGCTGGATGCGCTCCGCCTGCGCTGACCCGGCCGCCGGCAACATGGCCAGCAGCAGCAGCGGCAGCAGCCAGCGCCCGCAGGTCGGGACCAGCTTCATGCCACCCGCAGGTGCCGGCGTACGGCGATCCAGGAGGCGACCACGCCCAGCGCGCCGCCCGTCAGGATCCCGCCCACCACCCAGGAGTCCGGGATCCAGACCACGGTGAACACCGCGTTGGTGAGCACCGAGTAGCTGAGCCAGGTGGCGAGCGCCGCGAGCATGCCGCCCAGCAGGCCGGTCATCAGTCCTTCCAGCAGGAACGGCTTGCGGATGAACCAGTTGGTGGCGCCCACCAACTGCATGATCGCGATCTCCTCGCGGCGGGCGAAAATGGCCAGCCGCACCGCCGCCCCGATGATCAGGATCGCCACCACCGCGAAGCCCGCTCCCAGCACCCCGGTCGCGGTCGCGGCCACGCTCCGCAACAGGAATACCTTGTCGAGCCACTCGTTGCCGTAGCGGACCTCTTCCACCGCCGGGTTGGCGCCGATGCGCTGCGCCACCGACCGCACCACGTCCGGTCCCTTCTGGTTGGGCTTGAGCCGCACTTCCAGGGAGGCCGGTAACGGGTTCGAGTCGAGCGAACCGAAGACCGCGCTGAACTCGGAGAGCTCTTCCTTCGCGACCTGCAGCGCCTCCTCCCGCGAGACGTAGCGCACTTCGCGCACTGCGGCCACCCCGGTCAGCTCGTGGCGCAACGCCTGCACGTCGGCCGGGCTGGCGGTATCGCGCAGGTACGCCACCACCTCGCCCCGCGCCTCCACTCCCTCGATCACCTTCCGGATGTTGAACGCGACGATCCCGAAGAGTCCCACCACGAACAGCGACAGCGCGATCATCGCGGCCGAGACCCCGGCCAGCAGGGGCGCCCGCCGGAACGCCACCAGCGCTTCGCGCAGCGAGTAGGTCATGACCGCACCTCCTCCGCGGCCGAGTCGTACACCAGCCGGCCGTGGTCCAGTTCGATCACGCGCACATCCGGATTGGCCCGCACCAGCTCGAGGTTGTGGGTGGCCAGCAGCACCGCGGTGCCGCTCTGGTTGATGTGCTGCAGCAGGTCGAAGATCCCGCGCGTGGCCCGCTCGTCCAGGTTCCCCGTCGGCTCGTCCGCCAGCACCACCAGCGGCTCGTGCACCAGAGCCCGCGCCATCGCCACCCGCTGCTGCTCGCCTCCCGACAGCTGGCTCGGCAGCGCCTCCGCCTTGGACGCGAGTCCCACCTGCGCGAGCAGGCGCGGCACCTTGGTGCGGATCACCTGCGGCTTCGCGCCCGTGACCTCCAGCGCAAAGGCCACGTTCTCCGCGGCCGTGCGGTCCTGCAGCAGGCGAAAGTCCTGGAAGCAGTAGCCGATCTTCCGGCGCAGCAGCGCGATCTCGCGCGGCCGGATGGTGGTCGAGGAATACCCGCTCACCCGCACTTCGCCGCTGGTCGGCCGTTCCGCCATGTGGATGAGCCGCATGATCGTGGACTTGCCCGCGCCACTGTGGCCCGTCAGGAAGCAGAACTCGCCCTTGTTCAGCGTGAGCGACACGTCGGCGACCGCATCGCCCGTGCGAGGATACGTCTTGGTGACGTGCAGCAGAGAGATCATGGCATCCAGCTTCCCTGGGTGCGGGCTACCCCGCGGCCGCGCTTCCCGGCGCCGCCGCGCCCGCTCACGCGGGATGTTCCTGGCGCCGCAGCACCAGTTGTCGCGCCAGCCGGACCGCCTGCAGCATCGACCCGGGATCCGCCTGGCCGCGGCCCGCGATATCCAGCGCGGTACCGTGGTCCGGCGAGGTCCGCACGAAGGGCAGCCCGAGCGTAACGTTCACGCCCTGCCCGAACGCGGCCGTTTTGAAGGCGGCCATGCCGACGTCGTGGTACGGCGCGATCACCGCATCGAACTCGCCCCGCGCCGCGCGCAGGAACACCGTGTCCGCCGGGATCGGTCCACTCACGGCCACGCCGGCCGCCTGCAATGTGGCCAGCGCGGGCGCATAGATCCGCTGCTCCTCGTCGCCGAACAGGCCGCCATCGGAGGCATGCGGGTTGAACGCGCACAGCGCGAGGCGCGGGTGCTCCAGACCCCAGCCGGCGCGCAGCGCGGCGTCCGTGATGCGCGCCTGGTGCTCGAGCACGGCCCGGGTGAAACGGCGGGGGACGTCGGCCAGCGGGATGTGCGTGGTCGCGAGGACCACCCGCAACGCCCCGCCCAGCGCGGTGTGCTCGGCCGCCATCAGCATGACAACTTCGGGCACCTGCGCCAGGGCGGCAAGCATCTCGGTGTGCCCCGGGAACAGGTAACCGCCGGCGTGCAGCGCGTACTTGTCGATGGGGCCCGTGACGATCCCGTCGACTTCGCCGCTCAGCGCCAGGCGCACCGCCGTTTCGATCGCTGCGCCGGCGAGCCGCCCGGCCGTGGCCACCGTGCCGCCCGCGGTCCAGTGTCCGGTCGCCAGGAAATCGCCGGACTGCAGTTCCGCGCCGGTCCCGCGCGGGCCGACGATGGTGAGCTGGTACGCGGGAGTGCGGAAGGTGGCGGCGACCGCAGCGACGATCTCGGGGCCCACGCCGCGCGGATCGCCCAGCGTGATCGCCAGGCGAACGGCTGGCTCCGCGGCGCCGGACTCGCTCGGCACGGTCGGCCTACTGCTCGAAGACCTTGACGTAGATGGAGCGGCGCAGTTCCGCGACGAGTTCCTTCATCAGCGCCTGCTGTGCCAGTTGCTGCTGCAGCGCATCGCGCGCCTGCTGGTCGTCCAGCGACCAGCTCCCGGCCGGTGTCCGCTCCACTACGCGCGCCACCAGCAGCCGCTTGGCCGGGCCTTCCCCGAACGGGGCCGGCCCCACTACATCGCCCGCCTTCGAGCTGGCCACGTCCACCTGGTAGTTCTGCTGGTACGTGTCCGGTGGCACCGGCCCGATCCGCACGTCGAAGTCCGCATCGCCATACTGCCGTGCCAGCGGCGCGACTGCGGCGCCCTGCTTCAGCTGCTCGGCGATGCTGTCGCCCCGCTGCAGCGCCCGCTCCAGGTCGGCATCCGTCACGCCGGGCATGAACAGGATGTGGCGCACCTTCGCCTCGGCGCCGCGGCGGCGTTCCACCTGCAGGATGTGCCAGCCGTAGCTGCTGCGGAACGGCGCGCTGATCGCGCCGGGCGGCGTGCTGAAGGTCACGCGCGCGAAGTCCCGCACCACGTCGCTTTCCTTGATCCAGCCCAGGTCGCCGCCCCGCTCGCGCCCGCCCGGCTCCTCCGTGAAGCGCTTCGCCAGCTCCTCGAACTTTTCGCCCTGCTGCACCAGCAGGAACACGCTGTCGGCGCGCGTGCGCGCGGCCGCATCGGCGGAGTCGGCGGGCAGGATCGGCAGCACGATCTGGTCGAGCGTCACCAGCGCCGGCTTCGCTCCCCACTGCGTCTCCAGCAGCTGCCGGTTCTGCTCGAAGTAAGCCTTCAGCTCGCGCTCGCTCACCGGCGGCGGCTTCCGCTTCTGCCGGACGTGGCTCATGTACTGGCCGACGATGTCGTTCTTCCGGATCTCGGCGGTGAGGTACTCGCGGTACTCCGCCTGCGTGGTCCCGTTCTGCCGCAGCACCCGGTCGAACTGCGCGGCACCTCCCGCCTGCCGCTGCCGCTCGCTCAGCTGCTGCTCCACACCCCGCCGCAGCCGCTCATCGTCCACCTTGATGGTGGTGTCCTTCGCGGCTGCCTGCAGCAGCAGTAGCTCCGTGATCACGTTGTCCAGCACTTCCTGCCGCGCCCGCTCCGCTTCCGGTCCGCTGAATACCGGCGGCCGGTTCTGCATCGCGAAGTACTGCACCATCCCGTCCATCAGCGCCACGTTGGTGATCGCGCTGTCGGCCACCACGGCCACGATGTAGCCCACCCGTTCGCCCCCCGCCGCGGCCGGCGGCGTGGTTTGCTGCGCGGCCAGGGGCAATGGCAGCAGCGCAGAGAACAGGAGCAGGAGCTTGTGCAGACGCATCGGAAATGCCGTTGGCTCGAAGGACACGGGCCGGCGCCCCCGGGCGCCGGCCCCTGTTATATCCCCCCTCGGTGAGCGGGTTCCTGCTCCGCTCAGTTGCCGCCGCCCGGCGGGGTCTGCGGCGCCTGCGGCTGGGGCTGCGGCACCGGGATTTCGCCACCCGGCGTGGGGATGGTGGGCTGGGCTTGCGGCCGCGTCGCCTGCACCTTGGTCACCACCTCCTGGATGGCCTTCTCGAACACCTCGCCGTCGTACTTCTCGCGCAGCGAGTACGCGATGGCGTTGAGCGGCAGCACACTCGCTTCCTGCTTCAGGATCTTGTCCAGGAAGCCGCTCACCACCCGCTCCACCGCCTGGCTCTGGCTCTCGTTCTGCTCCGCCTTCACCGGCAGCAGGCCCGCCGAGCGCGCCGCGCCCAGCAGCTGGTTGCGCGCTTCCCGGGCCAGCGAGTCCTGCTCGGTCGGGTTGACCTTGAAGCCTTCCTTCTCTGCCTCCTGCACCAGGATCTCGTCGCGCGCCAGCAGCCGCAGCCATTCGCGCAGGTCCTCATCCGCGGCGGCCGCGATCTGGGTCCGCTGGGGCGCGTTCCGCCCGCGCATGATCTCCAGGTATTCCTTGGCCGTCACTTCTCCGCCCTCGTACTTCACCAGCGCCCGGTTGCCGGCGCGCCGGCTCAGCTTGGTCTCGGGCTTCGTGGCCAGGTCCTTCGCCACCTCCACCGCGCCATCCTGCACTTCCAGCTTCCGGTTGTCGGTCAGCTGCTTCAGGTACTGCTCTTCCGCCTGCGCGACGCGCTGCTGCACCGCCTGCGCCCGGAAGGCGTCCTTCTGGTCCTCGTACTTCGGCAGCTTCTTGTCTTCGACCTTGATGATGTGCAGCCCGAACGGCGTCTCCACCACGTCGCTGATCTGGCCCGGCTCGAGCTTGAACGCCGCATCCTCGAACGGCCCCACCATCTGCCCTTTCGCGAAGTAGCCCAGGTCGCCGCCGCGCTCGGCCGCGCCCGGCTCCTGGCTGTACTTCTTCGCCAGCTCCGCGAAGTCGGTGCCCGCGCGCGCCTGGTCGCGCACGTCGATCGCCAGCTTCATGACGCTGTCGCGCTGCTGCGGCGTTGCATCCGCGGGCAGGCGCAGCAGCACGTGCCGGGCTTTCACCTCGACGCCCGCCTGCTGCTCCGCGAACAGCTGCTTCAGCTGCTCCTCCGTGAACACGGTGTCCGCCTTGACCACCTTGTCCCGCAGCTGGAACACCAGCTGCTGGTTGAAGTAGGGCACGAGCAGCGGCTTCAGGTCGAGCGCGGCGAGCGAGGAGTCCTTGAGCGCTTCCGTGGCCAGCAGCGTGTAGTCGATCCACAGGTTCGCGAGCGCGTCCACCACCTCGGTCTGGGCGGGGATGCGGTCGTACGGCTTGAGCAGGTTGACGGCCTGGTCGATGGTCAGCTCGTGGCCGGCCGCACGCGCCAGCACGTTGGTGTGCGAGGTCATGGCCTGGCCGAAGCCTTCGCATGCCGTGAACGAAACGGCGCCGGCCAGCAACGCCGCGAATGCGACGAGTTTCGTCATTGCTTGTGGTCTCCTTGGAATGGCGAAAAGACGGCCTAAGCTAAAGGAACCGGCCGGCGCCAGCCAGCCCCGGCGCGGAACTGCTCCCGGCCGCGCCCTGCGGCGCTTGGATGTCACGCCGCCCGCGCCCGGTTGCTTGCCGCCAGGATCTCCAGCGCCGCCGCCAGCGTCGTCCCGATCGGCTGGGCGCCGTGGCGCTGCAGCACCAGCGACAGCGGCTGCGGCCGCCGCACCTCCACCTCCACCTGCTGGTCCCGGAGCGCCGGCTGCAGCGCCGCGAGGCGCGGTGTGGTCCCGGGGCCGAACGTGACGCGCGCCGCGTCGCCGTGGATCAGGATCCGCTCCACGCCCAGCTGCGTGCCCAACAGGCGGAGCCGCGCGCTCAGGAACAGGCGCTCGACTTCCGCAGGCGGCGGTCCATAGCGATCCCGTACCTCGGCCTCCAGCGCCGTCACCTCGCCGGCCGTCGCCAGGCGCGAGAGCCGCCGGTACAGGTGCAGCTTCTGGGCGGAGTCCGGCATGTAGTCGTCGGGCAGCAGGGCCGGGCCGCCGATCCCCACTTCCGTCGGTGCCAGCTCCTCCGCCACCTCGCCCTTCATGCGCCGGATGGTGTCTTCCAGCAGGCGGGTGTAGGTGTCCAGCCCGACGGCGGTCACGAATCCGCTCTGTTCCGCACCCAACAGGTTGCCCGCGCCCCGCAGCTCCAGGTCCTTCAGCGCTACGGCGTAACCGCTGCCGAGCTCGGTGTAGTGCTCCAGGATGCGGAGCCGTTTCTCCGCATCGTCGTTCACGCTCTCGGGCAGCAGCAGGTAGCAGTAGGCGCGGTGATGCGAGCGGCCGACGCGGCCCCGGATCTGGTACAGCTGCGAGAGCCCGAACTGGTCGGCCCGGTCCACGATCAGCGTGTTCGCGCTGGGCACGTCCAGCCCGTTCTCGATGATCGCCGTGGTCACCAGGATGTCCACCGTGCCATCCAGGAAGCGGCCCATGACCTCGTCCAGTTCGTGCGGCGGCAGTTGCCCGTGTGCCACCGCCACGCGCGCGTCCGGTACCAGCCGGTGCACCTGCTCCGCCACGGCGCGGATCGACTGCACGCGATTGTGCAGGAAGAACACCTGGCCGCCCCGGTCCAGCTCGCGCAGGATCGCGTCCTCGATCACCTCATCCACCCAGGGCAGCACGTGCGTGATCACCGGCATCCGGTCACGCGGCGGGGTCTGCAGCAGCGAGAGGTCGCGCAGGCCGGTCATGCTCAGGTGCAGCGTGCGGGGGATGGGCGTGGCCGTGAGCGCCAGCACGTCCAGGTTCTGCTTCAGCTCCTTGAAGCGCTCCTTCTGCTTCACCCCGAACCGCTGCTCCTCGTCGATCACCAGCATGCCCAGGTTCTTGAAAACCACGTCGGGCTCGAGCAGGCGGTGCGTGCCGATCACGATGTCCACCTGGCCCGAGGCCAGCCGCGCGATGATCGCGTCCTGCTCCTTCGCCGACCGGAACCGGGACAGTGATTCGATCTTCACCGGATAACCGGCCAGGCGCTGCCGGAAGGTGTGCACGTGCTGCTCGACCAGGATGGTCGTGGGCGCCAGCACGGCCACCTGCCGGTCGTCCTGCACCGCCTTGAAAGCGGCGCGGATCGCGATCTCCGTCTTCCCGTAGCCGACGTCTCCGCACAGCAGCCGGTCCATCGGACGGCGCGACTCCATGTCCCGCTTCAGGTCCGCGGTGGCCTGCCGCTGGTCGGGTGTGTCCTCGTACAGGAAGCTCGACTCCATCTCTTTCTGCCAGCGGGAGTCCGCCGTGTAGGTGGGGCGCTCCGCCAGCTGCCGCTGCGCGTACAGCTGCAGCAGCTCGGACGCCATCGCCTGGATGGCCTGCTCCGTCCGGGCGCGCAGGTTCTTCCACGCGCGCCCGCCGATCCGGTGCAGCTTCGGGGGCGGGGCGTCCTCGCGGTCGGAGACCCACCGCTCGATCAGGTCCAGCCGGTAGACCGGCACCCGCAGGGTCTCGCCGCTCGCGTACTCCACGGCCAGCGCCTCGATCTCCTCGCCGCCCACCGTGACCCGCTCCAGGCCCTTGAACAGCCCGATGCCGTGGTCCATGTGCACCACGAAGTCGCCGGGCCGCAGCTGCGACAGGCTCTCCAGGGCGACCGCGCCGCGGAACCGGCGGGAGCGCCGCAGCCGGCGCGCGCGCCGGAAGATCTCGTGGTCGGTGAGCACCCGCACGGGCGGCTCCGCGCCCTCGAGCACGAAGCCCGCGTGCACCGCGCCGATGGCCAGCGCGGTCCCCGGTGGGGGAGTCCGGGAGCGGGTGAGCTGCGCGAGCAGCTCCTCGAGCCGTTCCAGCTGCCCCGCGTTGTCGCACAGGATGTAGCTCAGCTCCCCGCGGGCCGCGCCCCCGCGCAGCAGCGCCGCGAGCGCCTCCAGGTCGCGCTCGATGGGTTCGGCCGCGCGGATGTCGAACCGGATGCCCGCGCCACCTTCGCCGTGGATCACCAGCCGGCCGAAGCCGCTCAGGCGCGCCGCCGCCAGGGCCGGAGCCAGGAACAGCGCCTCCGGCGGCTGCGGATCGTCACCCCGCTTGCGGGCCGCATCGTGCAGGTGCTGCACCTGCTCCCAGGTGCGCTCGAAATCCCGCTCTGCAGCTCCCGCGCTCAGCTCCAGCAGCAACGTGTCGGCGCCCAGCACGTCGAGCAGCGAGCGCCGTACCGGGTCGCCGTCGCCATGCCCGATGAGCGGGTTGGACTGGAGATCGACCGGCAGGATGTCCGCGCCGCCCAGCTCCGCGCTGGAGCGCTGGTCGAGGGTGTCGAAGCGGCGGATGGAGTCGATCTCATCGCCCGAGGGCGCGGTGCGGCTCGGGTCCGGGGCGCC
>VEPF01000186.1 GCA_012027055.1 Gemmatimonadota bacterium
CAGCCGGCCGACGCCGTCCGGCCCCTCGACCGGGGTCAGCACCACCGGCCCGATGCCCTTCCGCATCTCGAGCTCGAAGCCGGCGCCGAAGTAAGGGGTGGACAAGTCGTTGTAGAGAACGAGCGCGTCCACCGGGAAGTAGTCGAGCGGCATGCGGGTGATCTCGGCCGCCGCAGGGGGATCGCGGAGCAGCTCGAACATGTCGCGTTCTGCGCGGGACTCACGGTACCGGGGCAGGGCGCGCCCGGCCTGGCGCATGAACCAGACGGGCGTGGCATCGACGGGCTCGCGCCGCAGGGCGCGCAGGATTCGGTCGTTCATGGGCAGGAAGCTAGAATCAGGGGGGATGAGCGCAAAGGGGCGAGGCGCGGACCGTGGCCGGATAAACGGGGCGGTGCGCGGCGGCGTCTGATGGGTGACAGGCCCGGCCCGCGCGGGATGGACGAGTCTGGCCGGGCGTGGGCAAGGCAAGCAACCGGCGGCGGAGCTGGCTTGAGCGAGGCGGACGCGACAGCGCACTGGGAGGAGCTCGCGCGGCGCGCGGCGGAGGGCGACGAGCTGGCCTTCGGCCGGCTGGCGCGCGAGCTCCGGCCACGGTTGTACCGCTGGGCGGTGGTGCAGGCCGGTGATCCGGACGATGCCGAGGACATCACCCAGGCTGCACTGCTGCGTATGCACCGCGGCCTCGCGCGTTTCCAGTTCGGCTCGCGCCTGAGCACCTGGCTGTTCGCCATACTTCGCAACGCGGCCGCGGATTGGCGCCGGGCGGAACGGCGGCGGACCGTCCGGCAACGCTGGTACGCGACGTCGCACCCCGAGTCCGCAGCGCCCGAGGTGCAGACCGGCGATGCGCGCCTGCTGGCCGTGATCCGGGAGGCGTTCCGGGGTTTGCCGGGGCGGCAACGGGAGATCTTCGACCTGGTGGAGCTGCAGGGACGCGCTGCGCCCGAGGTGGCGGAGCTGCTGGCGCTGAGCGACAGCACCGTGCGCGTACACCTGCTGCGCGCCCGCCGGACCATCCGGGAGCGAGTCCTGGCGCGGTCCGCGCTCGAGGCACGGCCGCCGGAAGGGCGAGAGGCACGATCATGAGTCACGAGCAATGCAGGGCCTGCCTGGAGTTCCTGCTGAGCGCGGAACCCGAGGAACTGCGGGGCGGGCACGCACAGCGCGAGCACCTGCGCACCTGCGAGTCGTGCAGCGCGCGGGCGCGGGCCATCGGCGCGCACGCTGAGGAGCTGGCCACCGCGCTCGCCGCCGTCACGGACGGTCGTTCCCGGACTGGGGCCGGCCGTGTGCCGTCGCGCGGTGGCCGCTACGGGGCCGCAACTGCGCCGGCCCGTGGCGGCCGCTGGTCCGAGTGGCTGCCGGCGCTTGCGGGCGTGGCGGCGGCCGCGGCGCTCTTGATCGCGCTCGGCCGGGAAGAGCCGCGGGTGCCGGCAGCGCGAGTGCCGGCAGTGGCCGCGGCGCCGAGAGTGCCGGCGACGACGGTAGTAAACGCCGCGGGCCCCGGCGGCGTCGCAGTGATGCCGACGAACAACCCGGACATCACGATCGTCTGGACCTTCTGACGGAGTGGGCACATGAGAAGCTGGCTGGTGGTGGCGGCACTGTTGCTGGGGGCCGCGTGCGCTGGCGGGGCGCCCGAGGTGGAGCGCCGCGTTCCGCTCACCTATCTCGCGCCCGAGGAAGCGGTCGAGCTGGTGGCGGCGCGCATGCCGAATGACGTGGCCGTGAGCATCGCGAAGAACTCGTCGGTGCTCACCATCGCAGGCCCGGCTGCGCAGGTCGACAGTGTCGCCGTGCTGGTCCGGAGCCTCGACAAGGCGCCCAACGTGGAGCTGCGCTTCCAGATCATCGAGGCGGACGGCTTCGCGAACCGCGACTCCGCGATCGCCGATGTCGACGCCGCGCTCCGCGACGTCTTCCGGTTCCGCGGCTACCGGCTGCTGGGCGAATCGATGGTGCAGGGACAGGCGCCGGGGCGCGTGGCCCAGCAGATCTACGGCGCGGAGGGCACGCCGTTCCAGATCCAGGCGCAGCTGCGGCGGGTCGTGCAGGCAGACTCCGCCCGGGCCGTCTCCCTGGACATCGAGCTGAGCGGCGGCGGCGCGTTGCTCGCCACATCCCTGACCGTGCCCAGCGGCAAGACGGTGGTGGTCGGCACGACGCGCGCTCGACGCGATGGCAATACCCTGATTCTGGTCGTCCGCCCGCGCATCGAGTAAGCTCATGACATGAAGCCGACGTCCACTCTCCGCCTCGCCGCGACTCTCCTGAGCGCGGCGTGCACGGCGCTCGCGGGCCCGCCCGCGGGCGCCTTTGCACAGGCCACCCTGGACAGCAGCGCACTCGGCCGCGCGATCGCGGCGGTGACGGATGCGGGCGCACTGGCCCGCGCACACTGGGGCATCGCGGTGCAGGACGTCGCCTCGGGCGACGTCATCCACGCCCGCAACGCGGAGCAGCTCTTCGTTCCGGCGTCCAACCTGAAGCTCGTGGTAGCCGCGACCGCGGCGCACCACCTGGACCCCGCGTACCGCTACGTCACCTCGTTCCTCGCCGACGGCGAGGTGCGGGGCGGCAGGCTGCACGGCGCGCTGGTGGTGCGGGGCAGCGGCGACCCCACCATCTCCGGGCGTTACGAGCCGGACCGGCTGGCCATCTTCACCGGTTGGGCGGATTCGCTGCGCGCGCACGGCGTGCGCCGGATCGACCGCGGGCTGGTGGCGGATGTGGGCGCGTGGCCCGCTGAGTCCCAGCACGGGGACTGGCAGAAGTACGACCTGAACTGGTGGTACGCAGCGCCGACCGGACCGCTGGGCTTCAACGATGACTGCGTCGATTTCCGCGTGGCCCCCGGGGCGGCCGAGGGCGCACCCGCAGACATCACGGCACAGCCCGAGTCGCGCGCGTTCACGTTCGCCAATCGCACCCGCACGGTCGCGCCCGGGCAGTCGCACACGCTGGACTTCGAGCGCGTGCCGGGCACGGACAGCATCTACGCCTTCGGCGACATTCCGCTCGGCACGGCGGCGCGCACGGAATCGTTCGCAGTGCGCGATCCGGCGTTCTACACGGCGACGGTGCTGGCGGAGACGTTGGTGCGCGCCGGCATCCGGGTGGATGCGCGGGCCGTGCGGCAGACCCGGGAACCGGTGGCCGGGGCGCTACCCCTGTTCGAGTACCGCTCGCCGCCGCTGCCGCAAGTGCTCGGGCCCATCCTGCAGAACAGCCAGAACTGGTACGCCGAGCAACTGCTCAGGACCCTCGGCAAGGAAGTGCAAGGCGAGGGCTCGTGGGCCGCGGGGCTGGCGGTCGAGGCGGCGTTCCTGCACGACGTCGTCGGGATCGATACGCTCGCTTTCCGCCTGCGGGACGCGTCCGGACTCTCGACCGGGAACCTGGTCACACCCGCGGCCCTGGCCAGTCTGCTGCGCTACATCGCCGCCACGCCCGGGCAGCAGGCCGTGCGGGACGCGCTGCCCGTGGGCGGGGGGCAGACCGGGTCGCTGCGCAGCCGCTTCACGGACCTGCCGGGGCGGGTCAGGGCCAAGACCGGATCGGTGCGCAACGTGGCCTCGTTGAGCGGCCTGGTGCGCACCGGTTCGGGACGGGAGCTGGCCTTCAGCATCATCGTGAACGGCACAGGCCTACCAGCCGGCCAGGTCACAACGGCCATCGACCGGGTGGTGCGGCTGCTGGCAGCGCTGTGAGGGACCGGGAGCGCAGCAGGCCTCCCGCGCAATTCGAAAAGACAGGAAGGCGGAATCCCACGGCGGAGCGAACGCTCGTGAAAACGCACAGCGCGAACCGCGCGGCCCGGTGCGCGATCGGGCCGGGCGGGATCTGGGCAGGGCCGGCGCCATCAGGCGGGCGGCTGCGAGCATTCCCTCGGGTGGTCGCGGGGGGTGTGGGCGTGCTCCTGCTGGCCGGGTGCGCGGGCCGGGACCGGCCGCAGCCGCGCCTGGTACTGGGCGCGACGTACACCCTGGATGACTCCGGGCTGCTCGACACGTTGACGGCGGCATTCCGGGCCGCGTACCCGGAGCACGATCTGCAGGTGGTGCTGGGGGGCAGCGGGGAAGTGCTGCAGATGGGACGGCGGGGAGACGTGGACATCCTGCTCACGCACGCACCGGCGGAAGAAGCGGCGTTCGTGCGCGAGGGCTGGGGCATGGACCGGCACCTGGTGATGCACGGTGACTTCGTGCTGCTGGGGCCACCGGCCGATCCGGCTGCGGCGGGCTCGGCGGGCACCGCCGGGGCTGCGTTCCGCCGCTTGCGGGACGCGCGGGCGCCGTTCGTGTCCCGAGGCGATGACAGCGGGACCCACCGGAAGGAGCTGCAGGTCTGGGCCGCGCTCGGAATCAGCCCGGACTGGCCGGGATACGTGGAGGCGGGGGTCGGCATGGCGGATGCGCTGCGGCTAGCCGCGCAGCGGGGCGCCTACATCCTGTCGGACCGCGCCACGTTCATGAACCTGCGGCACGAGCTGGGGATCGACATCGTCGTCGAGGGCGACTCCGTGCTGCGCACCGAGTACTCGGTGATGCTGGTGAAGAGCCCCCAGGACACCGCGGGCGCCACGGCGTTCGTGGAGTGGCTCACCAGCCCGGCGGCGCGCGCGCTGATCGCGGGCTACGGCCGGGAGCGGTTCGGGCTGCAGGTGTTCTTCCCGGACAGCGCGAACTGATGCCCAGAGCAGCGGGGGCCGGCCGGGCGGGGCCGCCGCGCGGCCGGCCCGGCCGGGCCGGCCGCGCTCTGCTTTACTCGGTCGCGCGCGCCGCTATCCGACCGGCTGGAACCGGCGGCCGATCGCTTCCCAGTTCAACGTGTTCCACCACGCTTCCAGGTAGTCCGGACGGCGGTTCTGGTACTTCAGGTAGTAGGCGTGCTCCCAGACATCGACGCCCAGGATCGGGCGGTGGCCCTTCATGAGCGGCGAGTCCTGGTTGGGAGTGGCGCAGACCTCCAGGCCCTGGCCATTCCACACCAGCCAGCCCCAGCCGCTCCCGAACTGGCCCGCGGCCGCCGCGTTCACCTTCTTCCGGAAATCATCGAAGCTGCCGAAGCTCTCCCGGATGGCTGCCGCCAGCTCGCCCTCGGGTTCGCCACCGCCGTGCGGTCCCATGATCTGCCAGAACAGGGCGTGATTGAGATAACCGCCACCGTGGTTGCGGACCGCGGTGCGGATGTCCTGCGGCACGTCATCGATGGCGCCCAGCAGCGCTTCCGCGGACGTGCCCTGGAGCTCCGGGTGCTTCTCGAGTGCGGCATTCAGGTTGTTGATGTAGGCCGCGTGGTGCTTGCCGTGGTGGATCTCCATGGTGCGCGCGTCGATGTAGGGCTCGAGCGCATCGAACCCGTACGGCAGCTCGGGCAGCTTGAACGGATATCCCATACCCTCTCTCTCCTGGTTGACGGAGCTCACCGCGAGTCCTCGCCGGTCCCGGCGCGATGTAGCCGGGCAGCGGCAGGTATGCAAGCCCGGCGCCACGCCGGCGGGGACATACGCCGGCCGCCGGATCCGGGCGGCCGGCGGCTAGGGACGGGACCCGGGCCGGCGAATACTGCCGCCGGGACGGCTGCGCGGGTCTTCCGGCCCCCGCACGAACTCCTCCAGCTCGCCCAGCAGCGTGGCCGCGCCGGCCCGGCTGGCCCCGAAAAGACCGTCCAGCGAAGCCTGGGCCTGGTGCGCGGGGCCGTAGAGGGACAGCCACTGGTCGAAGGTCTCGCCCAGGCGCATGACCCGGTAGAAGAGCCGTCCCGGCTGAGTGCCCGGGAGGAGCAGGTCGATCAGTGCCGCCACCAGGGATGCGGGCAGCAGGAAGACGTTCTTCAGACCATCGACCGCGAGCTTCAGCTGGAAGATGATGAGGTCGCGGATGATGACCTTCTTGTGTCCCGGTAACCTGCTCATGACGGCGCTGGGGCCAGGGGGTGAATTCCGAACCGCGCGGGCGGTTCACGATAGTGCCGGGCGAAATCAATCGCCCGGCACCGTACGGTGGCCGTGAAAGACCGGTTTCAGTCGGGCAGCCGGCCGGTGGCGCGGCTCAGAGCTTCCGGCGCTTGCCCGAGTGAGTGCCCGCCATGGTGGACAAAGTCCAGCCGCCGGTGAACTCGTCACCTTTGAAGTCCATGGTGAAGACCAGCGGGCCATCCGGGGTGTCGGCCGTGAGGGTGAGCTTCTGGCCCTCGACCACCACCGTGCGCACCGGGATCGGCTCGGTCACGCTGGTGGTGACGGTGCCGCCGTAGCCGGCATCGGTGCGGGCGATGATGATCGTGCCGTTCACGACCGTGCCTTCCAGGGCGGTCGTGAAGTCGAACGTGCCGACCGCGCTCACCGGCGGCGGGGCGGGCGGCGGCGGCGGCGGCGTGGGCGCGTGGGCGCAGGCGGTACCGGCCGCGAGGGCAGCCACAAGCATGAGCGACCGCTTCGACATGGATGGCTCCTGGTTCACTGGGAGCGCGGCCCGGATCGCGTGGGGCGGATCCCGGCCGGAAACAGCCGCTCCATCATAGGGACAGGATGTGCGCACGGCGAGTGCGGAGCGGGTCGGTGCGAGGAGCACATTCGCCCGCTGGGACGACGGCGCGGCTGCCCCGAGCGAAGATGCAGGCGGCCGCGCGGTGGCAGGCACGCGCGGCCGTAGGATTGACGGCTGGTGGCTACTGCGGCCCGCCGGCCTTGTGGCGGTAGGTGATGCGGCCGCGGGACAGATCGTAGGGGGAAAGCTCGAGGGTCACCCGGTCACCGACCAGCACTCGGATCTTGAACTTGGACATCTTGCCGGCCGCGTAGGCCAGCACCGTGTGGCCGTTCTCGAGCAGCACCCGGAAATTGCGGTCAGGGAGCACCTCCGTGACCACCCCCTCCATCTCGATGCCATCCTGCTTTGCCATCGGCTCTCCTGCCGCTGTTTCATCCGGACGCGGCCTCCGGGGCTCCGCCGCGCTTACGACCACGGGAATAGTAGTGGGGCCGGGTCGCCACCGTAAATGGCCGCCGCCTCCGGCGCCCGGCGGACCCGCCGCTTCCGGCCGAGGCCATCGAGTCGGGTGCAGGGAGGTGGACGGATGCCGTGCCAGGCTCGCACCGGTGTCACAAAGCACCGGGTGCGCACGTTCATGGAGCAATGGCAGGGCGGGCCCGAAGAGTCGGAAAGGGCAGCGCCGGCAGCTGAAAAAGACGTCGCGGAGCCGCATCCGGGGTGCGCAATGAGGTGGGATTACCCGGACACGGCGCCGCGACGTCTTTCCTTACGTATTCGCCCGCCCGAAAGTTCCCGGACGGTGTGTCTCCGTACCTCCACTCCTCCATGATGGGCAGGGCGGTCCCGCTGCCGCCATCCATCATTCGATAAGACACCTCCCGTCCGGAAAACGTTGGCTGGCGGTCGGGCGCGCCTGTCCCGTACTCTATGCGCATGCAATTCCATGATACGCCCCGCTTCCCGCGGGGCTTCCGGTGCGCGAGCCGGCTGTGCGGCCTGAAGCCGAGCGGCCGGGACCTGTCGCTCTTCGTGAGCGACGTGGATGCGGCCGCGGCCGCGGTATTCACCCGCAATCACTTCCCCGGCGCGCCCGTGATCCTCGGGCGTGAGACCGTGCGAGGCGGGGTGCTGCGCGCGGTAGTGGTCAACAGCAAGGTCAGCAACGTGGCCACCGGGCAGGCGGGGCTGGCGCACGCGCGCCGAATGGCCGTTGCCGCGGCCGCCGAGGTTGGCACCGTGCCGGGCCGGGTGCTGGTCAGCTCGACCGGGGTGATCGGGGTGCCGCTGCCGATCGAGAAGATCGAGGCGGGCCTGGTCGGCATGGCCGCGGAGCTGACGGCCGATCCGCTGGTGGGCGCGGTCGGCATCATGACCACCGACACCCGCCCCAAGGCGATCTCGCTGGACGCGGGCGCGGCCGTGATCACACTGGTCGGGAAAGGCGCCGGCATGATCGAGCCGAACCTGGCCACCATGCTGATCTACATCTTCACCGACGCTGCGCTGGCGCCGCCCGCGCTGGACCGCCTGCTGCGCAACGCCGTGAACGAGTCGTTCAACATGCTCTCCATCGATACCGACACGAGCACGTCCGACACCTGCGCGATTCTGGCCAATGGACTGGCCGGCGCCGTGGACGAGACGGTCTTTCAGGCGGCGCTCACGGCCGGGTGCGTGCGTATGGCGGAGCTGGTGGCCCGCGATGGCGAAGGGGCGACCAAGCTGTTGCGGGTGACGGTGCGAGGGGCGGAGTCCCGCGCGGCCGCCCGCACGGTGGCGAAGTCGGTGGTGAACTCGCCACTGGTGAAGACCATGGTGTACGGGGCGGATCCCAACGTAGGGCGGCTGCTGATGGCCATCGGCAAGTGCGTCGGCGTGCAGATCGTGCCGGAGCGCACGCACGCGTGGATCAACGGCGTCCCGGTGGTCGCCGTGGGCGCGCGCGCCAGTTTCGATGATGCCGTGGTGCGGGAGCGGCTCGCCGGCGACACCATCGACATCGAGATCGAGCTGGGCACGGGGGCCGCTGCGGCCACGGCGTTCGGCTGCGATCTCACCGAGGGCTACATCCGGGAGAACGCGGCCTACTACTCATCCTGACGCCGTGCCGGTTGCGGCGGCCTCCGGCGTCACTCCGGGCGGCCGCACCCGGCCGGTTGCGGCCGCAGGGCAGAAGGAGGCAGGGCTCGGCGGTAGTTGAGCTTTGCCGAACATGCAGTTACCTTCGACTTCTGTAGAAGAGGGGTCGGTCGCCCTGAATCGGCGAGCCGGCCCCTTTTTGCGAATGCCCCGGCGCGACCCGGGGCAGCCCCGGGTGGTCCGGGGCAACCGGCCGGACCGGACCGGCGCTCGCTGGTCTGGACACGCCGCCTCCGGGCGGCTGCGTTGGCGCGCGGATTCACGACCGCGCCGGGCCGGTTGGTGGCGGGGGCGTTCCCCGGCTGCCGGCGACAAATCGAGGAAGAGAGTGCCATTGAGGTTCGAGGAACTGGTGAAGTCCGCCCCGATCCGGCGTGCGATCGCGGAGCAGGGGTGGCAGGTGCCGACGCCGATCCAGCAGAAGGCGATACCGGCGGCGGAAGAAGGCAGGGACGTGGTAGGGATCGCCCAGACGGGAACCGGCAAGACCGCAGCGTTCGTCATTCCCTCCATCAGCAAGCATCTCGACAGGGAAGGTCTGCACACGCTGATCCTGTGTCCGACGCGGGAGCTGGCGGAGCAGGTGTGCGAGGATGCGAAGGCGCTGCTGAAGCACACGGAGCTGTTCGTGGGCGTGGTGGTGGGCGGTGTGCCCATGGGTCCGCAGGTGCGTGATCTGCGCGCGGGCTTCGATGTGCTGGTGGCGACGCCGGGCCGGCTGCTGGATCACATGGAACGCGGCAACGTCAAGCTGAACGGGGTGGAGACCCTGGTGCTGGACGAAGCGGACCGGATGCTGGACATGGGCTTCCGGCCGCAGATCGACGCGATCCTGCAGTACGTGCCGAAGCAGCGGCAGACCATGCTGTTCAGCGCGACCATGCCGAACGGCGTGCATGCGATGGCGCTGCGCATCATGGCCGACCCCATCTGGGTGGAGGCGGCGCCGCAGAGCACGGTGGCGGCGAACGTGGAGCAGCTGGTCTACTCGGTGCGCAAGGAGAAGAAGCCGGCGCTGCTGCTGGAGCTGTTGAAGGAATCGCACTGGGAGCAGGTGCTGGTGTTCACGGCCACCAAGATCGGCGCGGACGTGCTGGAGGCGAGGCTTTCGAGCGCGGGCGTGAAAGTGGAAGTGATGCACGGCGATCGCGACATGAGGCAGCGGCACAAGGCGCTGAACCGGTTCGCGGAAGGCAAGGTCCGGGTACTGGTGGCCACCGACGTGGCGCAGCGGGGCCTGGACATCGAGGGCATCAGCCACGTGGTGAACTACGACGTCCCGCGCCAGCCCGAGGACTACGTGCACCGCATCGGGCGGACCGCGCGCGCCGGCGCCAGCGGGACGGCGGTGACGTTCATGTCCGCGGGCGACATCGCGCTCCTGAAGGACATCGAGCGGCTGCTGGGCTACCCGGTGGAGCGGATCTCGCTGCCCGAGTTCGATTACGAGGGTGGCACGGTCGCGGACCAGCCGGCCAAGCCGGTGGCGAAGTCCAACCGGGCCGGCTCGCGCATGGGCACGCGCAAGGCGCACGAGCTTTCGCCGGAAGAGCTGAAGGAGCTGCTCAAGGTCGGGTGAGCCGCGGCGCCTGGCGACTCCGGGCGAGCACGATGCAGTGAGCGGGCGGGCACGTTCCAGAAGAACGCGCCCGCCCGCTCCGTTGTGGGCAGCTGGCTGTTACCAGCCGCGCGGGGC
>VEPF01000370.1:0-5076 GCA_012027055.1 Gemmatimonadota bacterium
GTCCAGCCCTGGGAGGCCAGCCCGGTGACGGAGGAGCTGCTGCGCAACCCGCTCAACATCATCCCACCCGCACAGCGGCCGCGGGTGGTGCTGCGCTACGGCGAGGCGCGCGGCCTGCTGGTGTCCGGGCTGCTCGAGGGCGGCGGCGACATCGCCCAGCGGGCCATCGTGGTGGATGTGCCCGTGGACCGTGGACACCTGGTACTGTTCGCGAACAATCCGGTCTGGCGCGGGCAGACCATCGCCGGCTACGCCCTGGTGCTGAACACGCTGCTGCACTTCGATCACCTGGACGCGGGCCGGAAGCTGGGCCCGCGTTGACGCCGGGCGGGAGCGGGCGGGCGCGGCCACGAGCATCGTGCGCGCGCCCGGTGGCGGGTGCTAGTTTGGGTACCGGCCGGACACCGTTTCCCGAGCTCTGGGGCGCGACATGTCGACGAAGCGGTTGATACTGCTCGTTCTGGTAGTCGGCGCAGTGGGCGGGCTGTACTACGCAGGCGGGCCAAAGACAGGCAATGCCGCGGCTCCTCGTCCGGACGCACGCGCCCGGCTGACGGCTGCCCCCGGCCGGTTGGTCCACGGGCTGGGCGTGGGCGGCGCCAGCATCATCGCCCCGGCCGTGCGCAAGATGGTGTATAGCACGGAACGCGAGCTGGCGCTGCTGCGGCAGGACCTGAAGACGGCCAGGACCAACCTGGTCGCCGTGAACAGCGCGCGCGAAGGTGCGAAGCGGGTGGCGGCCATGGACAGCAGCGCCCTGGCGCAGCTGGCGGCGGGGCGGCCGATCCAGGCGTTCCGGGACGCGATGCAGGCCAACGGTCTGGCCACGGCCGTACGCGACAACCTGCGCGCCGAATGAACCGGCGCCGCTGAGTCGGTTACCTTTCCCTCGCTCATGAGCGCATCGGAACCAGTGAGCGACGTACGGTCCGACGCGCGGCCGTCGCTCGAACTCCTGCTCGAGCTGAGCCGGGATCTGGTCTGCAGCCTCACCGGGCGGGGCGACTTCATTCGGGTGAGTGATTCCTGCGCGCGCATCACGGGATTCGCGCCCGTCCTCCTCGCGGGGCAGCCCTTCGTCAGCTTCGTGCATCCACTCGACCGGGAACTCGCGGAGCGCGCGTTCGCGCGCGTCCGGGAGCGCGGGTTCGCCGACGATGTGCCGACCCGTTTCCGCACTGCCGCCGGCGGCCACGTCTCGCTGCGCTGGACGGCCGCGCACGATGCGCACGGCGGGCAGGTGTTCATGATCGCGCGGGAGATGAAGCACGAGCGGGAACGGACCGCGCGCCGGCGGGCGCGCGCGGCGCTGAAGGCCGCCGCGTCCGAGCGGGAGCAGCTGCGCGCGGACCTGCACGATGGCCTGCTGCAGACGCTGACCGGGGCGTCGTTCAAGCTGGGCGGTGCGCTCCGGCTGCTGGAGACCGACCGGCCGGCCGCGCAACGCCAGCTGGAGGATGTGGCCCGGCTGTTGCAACAGGAACAGCGCGAGCTGCGTTTCCTGGTCGAGGAAATGAAGCAGGGTTGGCTGGAGCGGACGAACGCGCCGGGACCGTCCCTGTTCGAGCGGCTCACCGATTTCGCGCGCCGGCTGCATGCCACCTGGGACATCCAGCTGCTGTGCTTCACCAGCGGGCCCGGCACGCTGCCGGAGCGACTGGTGCGGCCGGTCTTCGGGATCGTGCACGAGGCAGTGGTGAACGCGGCCCGGCACGGCCAGGCCACGGCCGCGAGCGTGCACGTCGACCTGGCGGAGGACCACGTCCGGCTCCGCATCAGCGACAACGGCCGCGGCCTGTCCTTCACCGGGACGCTCGATAACGCGGCGCTCCGCGCGCAGGACCTGGGCCCGGCCGTGCTGAAGCACCGGGTCTGGTCGCTGGGCGGGAGCCTCGGCGTGGAATCGCAACCACAGGGCGCGGTAGTGGCCATCCGCATCCCCTTCGAGGACGACTCCTGATGGTGCGTCTGCTGATCGCCGACGATCACCCGATCGTGGTCCAGGGGCTGCTGGCACTGTTCGCCACGGACCCTGAGCTGGAGGTGCTGGCCGCATGCGGTGACGGGCGTGAGCTGCTGGCCGCCCTGCGTGACCACGACCCGGACGTGATCATCCTCGACCAGAACATGCCGGGCCTGAGCGGCACGGCCATCCTCCGCCGCCTGTTCGAAGACGGGCATTTGCCTCCGGCCATCCTGCTGACCGGCATGATCTCGGAGGCGGAGGCGAAGGAGGCCGCGTACCTGGGAGTGCGGGCCATCGTTCTGAAGGAAGAGGCTCCCGAACGCCTGCTGGAGACCATCCGGGCGGTGGCACGGGGCGAGCGGCGGATCGAGCCCCGCCTGCTGGAGCGCGCGCTCGCGGAGGTAGTGCCGGCCCAGCCGCACGCGGTGGTCGCGGAGCAGCTGACGGCGGCGGAGCAGCGGATCGTGAGGCTGGTGTGCCAGGGCCTGCCCAACAAGCGGATCGCGCGCGAGCTGGGCATCACCGAAGCCACGGTCAAGATCCACCTGCACCGCGTCTTCCGAAAGCTCAACGTGGCCAATCGCGTGCAGCTTACCATCCGCGCCCAGGGGGGCGGACTCCGGTAGGCGAGCATGGTGTGGAACGCCGCCCGCTGCGCCGGGTCGCGTGCCCGGGTCCGCAGACGCGCCCGGCTGGCGGCGCGACTCGCCGTGCCGGTCAGCGCCGGGCTCATCGCCGCCGGCTGCCCCAAGTCACCGGTGGAGCCCGCTGCGACTGCGCCGCCGTTCATCGAGCGGGTGGACCTGGCGGTTTCCGGCCAGGGCGCGCACACCTGGCGGATCCCGGCACTGGAGGTGCTGAAGGACGGCACCATCATCGCCGCCTACGACCGGCGCAACGACAGCTCCCGCGATCTGCCGGGCGACATCGACGTGGTGGCGCGCTTCAGCTCGGACCAGGGGCGCACCTGGTCCGCGCCCCGGGTGATCGCGGATCACAGCGGCGGCATCGGGGTGGGGGATCCGAGCCTGCTGGTCGATCGCCGGACCGGCCGGATATTCGTGTTCTACGCATACGCCCCGCCGGGCATCGGCTTCGGCTCGGCGGGCGCAGGCAATGCGGACAGCAGCAGGACCATCCTGCACACCGACTACAGCTACTCGGACGATGGCGGCCTCACCTGGCGCAGCCGGCGCATCACGTCGGCAATCAAGCGCCCGGAGTGGCTCGGCATCTTCGCGTCCTCCGGCACCGGCATCCAGCTCCGCAGCGGCCGCCTGCTCCAGCAGTACGCCTTCCGGATGGCGGATGGCAGCATCTGGGCAGTGAGCGCGTACAGCGACGATCACGGCGAGACGTGGCACGCCGGCACGCCGGTGGGTCCGCTCATGGATGAGAACAAGACCGTGGAGCTGAGCGCCGGCCGCGTGCTGCTGAACAGTCGCACGGCCAGCACCCGGGCCAGGCTGGTCGCGCTCTCGACGGACGGCGGCAGCAGCTACGGCCCGCCAGTGCCGGACGGCCGGCTGATCGATCCGACCAACAACGCCGCGCTCCTGCGCTACGACGCGGCGGCCCCCCGGGACAGTCCCCGGTCCCGCTGGCTGCTGTTCAGCAATACCGCCAGCACCACCGCCCGCGAGCGCCTGACGGTACGGGTGTCGTGCGACGACGGCGCCACCTGGGCGTGGGCGCGCGTGATCGAGCCCGGTGCGGCGGCGTACTCGACCATGGTCCGGCTGAGCGACGGGACCTTCGGCATCCTCTACGAGCGCGACGACTACCGTTACATCACGTTCGCCCGCTTCAATGCCGCCTGGCTGGGAATCGACTGTCCGACCGGTTCACCGCCATCGTGACGCGGCCGGCCAGGCGGTGTGCCCGGGCCGGCCGCGGGCCGCTCAGTCTTCGGGGGTGCCCTCCAGGAGGGCGGTGCAGGGCTCGAGGCGCGGGCCGCGTTCGTCGCACACGGCGTAGCTGGCGCCCGGATACATGCCCACGCCGGCGTGCTCGCCGCGCGCGTTCAGCACGTAGAAGTGGATGCCGAAGTTGGGGAGGCCGCGGGCATTGAGCAGCCGCTTCTCGATGGTGGCCTTCCGGATGCGGCGGCAGGCCTCGAGGGCGGCATCCCGCGGGCTCATGCCCTGCCGCAGGCACTCCACGATGAGGAACGAGCAGAGGCCGTAGAGGTTGGCTTCGCCGCGGCCGGTGGAGCCGGCGGCGCCGATGTCGTTGTCCACGTAGAGCCCGGCGCCGAGGATGGGCGAATCGCCCACGCGGCCGGGGATCTTCCAGGCCAGCCCGCTGGTGGTGGTGACGCCGCAGATCTCCCCGCCGGCGTTGATGCCGTCGCAGTTGATGGTGCCATAGTAGTGGTCACGCTGGATCAGGCCCGCCCGCACCATCTCCAGGCCCACGCGCTGCGCCTCCGCGGTGCGCTGTTTCGGATCGAGCCAGTGGCCGGGGTCGAGGCGACGCTTCCACTCGAGCCACAGAGCGCGCGACTGCGCCGTGTTGAGATCGGGTTCGATGGTGAAGCCCAGCTGACGCGCGAACTGCTGCGCGCCCGCGCCCACCAGCAGGTGGTGGTCGGTGTTCTCCAGCACCGCCCGGGCCACCAGCGACGGCGTGCGCACGCCTTCCAGGGCGGCCACCCCGCCCGCGCGCTTGCGCGGTCCGTGCATGCAGCAGGAGTCGAGCTGGACGACGCCGTCCGCGTTGGGCAGCCCGCCGTAGCCCACGCTCGAGTCCGCGGGATCGAGCTCGACGATGTTCACGCCCGCGATCAGGGCGTCCAGCACGTCGGTCCCGCCCACCATGCGCTCGTAAGCGAGCTGGACGCAGGACTTCCCATCCGCATTGCGGGAGGCGTTGCCGTTGGCGGAGGCGATCACCACGGGCCGCGCGGCGCAGCTGCGCCGAACGGATGGTGCTCCGAGGACGGTGGCGGGGAAGGCGAGGCTCGCGCCGGCGATGGCGCCAGCCGCCAGGAAGTCGCGGCGGTCGAGGTGCTCAGGCATGAGGTGGCTCCGTGGGTTGGCTCCGGGAACGGCAAGCTACGCCGCCCGGCCGGGCGGCCGCCACTGGCGGGAGCACGGACGGGAGGCCGC
>VEPF01000370.1:5086-9320 GCA_012027055.1 Gemmatimonadota bacterium
GCCCGGGTGGCCGCGGCGCTCCCGCCCCGCGGCCCCCCGTCCCCACGAGTCGAGTTGCCGGCGCTCAGGTCCCGGTCTTCGGCGCCGGGCCGAAGCAGCCGGAACTCTGCTGTGCCGGAGTGAGCACCTTCCAGATGTCCTCGCGCAGTTTTTGCCCTGCCTCCTGCAGCCGGGTCATGGCGGGGCGGACCGGATCGATGATCGCCTTGATCTCCGCCGCGGTCTTGCCCTGCTGGCGGGCCTTGGCGGCAGCCTCGAGGGCGGCGGCCACGGCGGCGCGGGCGGTCGCGGTGGCGGCGTTGTAGGCATCCCGAAGCGCCTTGACGGCGGTGCGCTGGTCGGCGTTGAGCGGGGCCACGACGGTGGGGTAGCAGCGGGCCGGCGAACCGGAAGCCAGCCAGGCTTTTTGCTGCGGGGTGAGCACCGCCTCCATGTCCGTCTTCAGCTTGGCGACCGCAGTGCGCAGGCGCTGCTGGATGGTCATGGCCTGCCGCAGCAGGGCCAGCACGTCGCTGTTGGGCTTGTGGTCCTCGATGGCCTTGCGCGCGTCATCCAGCGCCTTCGCGAGCGCGTTCAGGTCGGTCTGATTGGTCTTCTGGAAATCTTCGAGCAGCTTGCTGAGGCTGGCCTCCTGCTCGGCCGTGAGCTTGATCGCGTCGGGCAGGTTCTTGAAACGCCAGAGCTCGGCCAGCGCGGCCGGCGGGATCAGCCCGTCGAGGCCGTAGGCCACCGCGCTGAAGTCCCCCGTGAAGCCGTTGAGGTCGTCCTCGGCGGCGAGCGGCTCGGCCTAGTCACTTGTCCTGGCCGCAGGCGCCGAGCGCCAGGGCGGCCAACGCGAGCACGAAGATGCGGCGCATGTGGGGCTCCCTTGGTTGGTGCACGTCCATTCAGTATTGGGCGACAGGGGACGCGCTGTCCAGATCGTTCCGGCGCGGCCGTACGCCCGACATTCCCATAGACGGACGGGACCACGCGGACGTTAAGTGACGCGGGGTCGTTGCCCGACCGCCCGGGCTGCCGCCATCATCCCCGGGGCCGCCGGTGGCCGGCGGCCGGTCCCAGGCCACTTCGGAGCACCTTCATGCGCAACGCAATTCCGGGACTGACGATCATCACCCTGCTTACCGCGGCACCATTGAGCGCACAGGAAAAGCCCGACCCCTTCCTCTGGCTGGAAGAAGTGGAGAGCAAGCGGGCCCTCGAGTGGGTGGAAGCCAGGAACGCGGCCACCGTGGCCGAGCTGTCGAAGACCCCCGACTACCAGCCGCTCTTCGAGCGCGTGCGCAAGATCCTGGACGCCCGGGACCGGATCGCCTTCCCGAGCATCCTGGGGGATCGGCTCTACAACTTCTGGCAGGACGCCGAGAATCCGCGCGGGCTGTGGCGGCGCTCCAGCTGGGAGTCGTACCTGGGAGGCAATCCCGAGTGGGAGACGGTGCTCGACATCGACGCGCTGGCCAGGGCTGAAAACGTGCCCTGGTCCTTCGGTGGCGCGGATTGCCTGCCCGACTACTCCCGCTGCCTGGTCTCGCTCTCGCGCGGCGGCGCCGATGCCGTGCAGGTGCGCGAGTTCGACATGCAGAGCCGGCAATTCATCGCCGGCGGCTTCGCCCTGCCGGAAGCCAAGCTGAGTACCGCCTGGGTGGATACGAACACGCTGCTGGTCGGCACCGACTTCGGGCCGGGCAGCATGTCCGAATCGGGCTACGCCCGGATCGTCAAGCTCTGGAAGCGGGGCACGCCCCTGGCCGCGGCCAGCACGCTGTTCGAGGCGCCCGCCACCGACATGGGGGTGTGGGCGGGAGCGGTGGAGACCGGCGACCGCGTCTACCAGATCGTGCAGCACCGGCCGAACTTCTACGAGGGCACCACCTACGTGCGGCAGGACGGCAAGCTGGTCAAGCTGGAACTGCCGCTCGACGCCGACCCCTACATCCTGGGTGACCAACTGGCGGTCTACATCCGCTCGCCGTGGGATGTGGGCGGCGGGAAGTACACCGCCGGATCGCTGCTGGCGACGTCGCTCACCGATTTCCTGGCCGGTCAGCGCGCGTTCGTACCCGTCCTCGTGCCCGGCCCGCGCGAGACCATACAGAGCGTGACCACCACCCGGCGGCACCTGCTGGGCAGCATGCTCAACAACGTGCAGGGCGTGCTGCGCCGGTACGCCCTGGTCGATGGCGCCTGGCAGTTCGACACCGTGCCCGCCCCACCCATGGGCAGCATCGGCGTGGTGGCCACCTCGCCGCACACCGACCGCTACTTCTTCACCTATGCCGGCTTCACTCAGCCCACCACGCTCTACCTCGCGGATGAGACGGGGAAGGTTGCCCTGGTCCGGAGCCTGCCCGAGCAGTTCGATGCGCAAGGCCTCATGGTGGAGCAGCACGAGGCGACCTCGAAGGACGGCACGAAGATCCCCTTCTTCATCATCCACCGCGAGGGCATTGCCCACGACGGCACCAACCCCACGCTGCTGTATGCCTACGGCGGGTTCGAGGTCTCGCAGACGCCATCGTACAGTGCCGTCACGGGTGCCAGCTGGCTGGAGCGGGGCGGCGTGTACGTGGTGGCGAACATCCGGGGCGGTGGCGAGTTCGGCCCCGCGTGGCACCGCGCCGGCCTGAAGGAAAACCGCCAGCGCATCTACGATGACTTCTTCGCGGTCGCGCAGTTCCTCATCGACCACGGCGTCACCAGCCCCGCGCACCTGGGCATCATGGGCGGATCCAATGGCGGGCTGCTCATGGGCGTGGCGCTGACGCAGCGGCCCGAGCTGTTCGGCGCCATCGTCGTACAGGTGCCGCTGATCGACATGCAGCGCTACCACAAGCTGCTCGCGGGCGCCAGCTGGATGGCGGAGTACGGCAACCCCGACATCCCGGCCGAATGGTCCTACATCGCGAAGTACTCGCCCTACCAGAACGTGCAGCCGGGCATGAAATACCCGCGGGTGTTCATCACCACCACCACGCGCGATGACCGGGTGCACCCCGGGCACGCGCGCAAGCTGGCGGCCAAGCTGGAAACGCTGGGATATCCGCTCTACTACTTCGAGAACACCGAGGGCGGACACGGCAGCGGCGTGACCAGCGAACAGCGCGCCCGGGCCTACGCCCTCACCTACTCGTACCTGTGGCAGCAGCTGAAGCCATAGCTGCCGAAGCGCGAGGGTTGAAGGGCCAAGTGCCAAGGGCCAAGCACCAAGAGGTGCCAGGAATTGGCGCTTGGCGCCTGGCCCTTGGCACTGCGCCGCGGCAGCGGCCCCGCCTACTGGTACTGGATGTAGAGTGGTATGGGGCGCAACCTCAGGACGTCCTCCGGCGCCATGAGCGCGTGGCCCTTCTTGGTGTCGTTGTGATAGAACAGCTTGAAGCCGGTGAATTGCACCGGTTCCGTGACGATGTAGTCGCGGTATGAATCGCGCTTCAGGAAGGGCGCGCCCCACCCGTCCATGTTCACCACGATCTGCACTTCCGGCCGCAGCCTGATCGCCTTCGCGTTCGTGACCATGGGGCGGGTGAAGCGGTGGATGATCAGCACCTTGGGCGGCAGCCCATGCTTCCGGACCAGCTCGGTCAGGTGGTCGGCCGCGTAGTTGATGTCCGCGGCGCTCATGGTGCCGATCTTCGTCCCCGGCCGATGCCCGGACTTCATCATGAACTCCGGGTCGATGGCCAGGTGCACGTCCGGGCGCATCAGGAAGTGGTCGAACTTCGGCAGCAGCTCCCGGATGTCGCTGCGGCCCGCCTGCAGGTCGATGAACAGGATGGCGGCCCGCGACTTCGCCCACCCGTACACCTGCTCCACCAGCGTGTCGCGCATGATCGACCGGTACTTGCCGGCCGCGCCGGGCTCGCCCTGGGCCCCCGCCGCGATCAGGTGCAGGGCGGGCTGCACCGGCGTGGAAGGATCGGCCGCCTGCCACTTCGCGATCTCCCGATCAAACCGGCGCAGCATCTCATCCCGCGGATACTCCCCCAGCACGCCCATGCGCCTGCTGAGCGGGTTGCCGTAGTACGCGACGATGCGCCGGCCGGGCAGGATCGAGCCGGGCAGGGGAGATGGCATGGCAACCGGCCAGCCCTTGCGGGTCGCGAAGTCCGGGTCCTCGCCCGCCCGATAAACCGGCTTGGGACGGGCCGCTGAATCGGTTCGGGTGGGCTCCTGGCGCAGGGCCGCGGCCGCGGCAGCCAGCGAGTCGGCCGTGCGTGCCGAGTCGGCCGCGAGGGAA
>VEPF01000370.1:9330-10336 GCA_012027055.1 Gemmatimonadota bacterium
CACCGCCGCGGCGATCGAGTCGCTATCGGCCACCACTGGCGCGGGCGGCGCCTCCCCCGGGTTGCCGAAGGCGAAGATACCGACCGCGCCGACTGCCGCGGCCGCCGCCGCGAGGATCACGAGCGTGCGAAGCTGAGGAAGCTGCATCTGCTGCCCTGGTGATGATCGCCGGAGCGCCGGGCCCCGTCCGCGCGCGACTCCGCGCCGCGCGCGGAATCTATGCGACCGGAGTCCCGGCCGCCGGGGGCAGGAGCACGGCGGACGCTGCTCAGCCCGGCCGGCCGACCGCAACCTCGGAGAGCAGCGCGTGCGTGCTGCACTCACCGTCCGCGAAGAACGCCAGCCACAGCAGGTGCGTGCCGAGATCCGCCGCCTGGTGCGGCGGCTGGCGGAAGACGACGCCCCGCGCCGACAGCTGCCGGTGCGCCTCGGCGATGTCCGCCACCCGGAAGTACAGAATCGATGACGGGTGGTCGAACTCCGGGTGCGAGGCGAGCGACAGCATCAGCCGCACGCCGCCCGCGTCGAAGAAGGAGAGCGGACCAGGGGCCTCGAACAGGAGTCGCAGCCCCAGAACGTCGCGGTAGAAGGCGGTGGCCCGGGCCACGTCCTGCACCGGCACCGCGATCTGGCCGATCGCGGAGAGCCGCACGGACTCCGTCTGAGACATCCGACCTCGCTTCGGCAGGGGTGAATCCGGCCGCGGTCGCAGCGCGTGCATCAAGAGTAATACCCACCCGATACATATGAAATATGTTGAACCAGGATTGTTTAGTGAACATTGTTCAGGAATGGGACGGCCGCACCATGCGATACGGGTGACGGCGAGGCCCGGAACGGCATGGCGAAATGGCTGCGGGAGTCGCGCTGGCGCTGTGGGCGAGTGTCCACGGGTACGTGACGCCGGAGCTGGCGGGGCGTCTCGATCAGTGGGTGCACAGCACGGATGAACTGATCGCGCTGGTGGCAGGCGATTGAGGGAACGGGAAAGGGGAGGGGAAAGGGA